>JBBRPU010000022.1:0-21451 GCA_038227545.1 Candidatus Acidiferrales bacterium | reverse complement strand
ATGACACTCATACACGTCCCGCATCCGAAATGCGGGGTGCGCGTAAATCCAGTCCGAAACCTCCTTCGGATCAAGCCTCCGAGGCAGCGTAGCCAATTCGGAATACATGGCCTTTTTGACCGCCAGAATGTAGCTGACCGAATAGCCCAACTCGCTCGCAATCTCACCAGCGGTGCAGTGTCGGTGGTGGTCGTCTGGGTGGGGAGGTTCTGGCGGTGGGGGGGCGAGCCGTTGGGAACGGGAAACCGACTGGCCTTGAACCGGGCTTTGTCGGCGGGATTCAGCCGAACAGGCGGCGTGAAAGAACTCGTGGTTATCGTGAAATCTGAATTTTCGTCCGTCCATACTCATGCTCCGGTCGCTATTTCGTCATGAACCAAACGTAGCCGATGGAGGCAAAATGGCCGTGTATGTGATACACATTCCGAAGCCCGATGTGGTCCGCCATCAAATTACGACGCGTCGTTACTTGCAAACAACTAACGACGTATGGTAAATTCTCGCGTGTGAAGTCAAATCGTCATCAAAAGACAGCGGCCATGAAATCGGGCGCAATCCTCCGCGTGCGGTCCGCTTCGATGCACCGGGTCGGCATTCGGAAGCTCGCCCGTGAAGGGAATCTGGTCCAGCTTGGCCGGGGGATTTACCGCGTGGCTGACGCCCCGCTGGAATCCCATGAGGATCTTGCTCTCGTGGCTGCGCGAAAGGAAGACGCGGTGATTTGCCTTCTCTCGGCCCTGCGCTTCCATGAACTGACCACGGAAAGTCCCGGTTCCGTCTGGATCGCCGTGGAAAACCATTCCCGGCCTCCGCGCATCGAATCGCTCAAGCTCAAGGTTCATTATTTTTCGGGAGCCTCGTATCGGGAAGGGATCGAAACGCACGTCATTGCCGGCGTGCCGGTCAAAATCTATTCCGTCGAAAAAACCCTTGCTGACTGCTTCAAGTTCAGGAATCAGATTGGCGCCACGGTCGCGGTGGAGGCTCTGAAGGACGCCTGGAAAAAGCGGAAAGCGAAGACGGAGGGCCTTTACCATTTCGCCCGCGTGTGTCGCGTCCTGAACGTGATGCGCCCTTATCTGGAAGGGATTTTGGAATGAACAAAAAGGGCAGAAACGTTGCGGCCTCGGTTCAGGCAAAACTGTTGCAGCTTTCCCGCAACTCAAAACTTTCGTTGCAGGATTTGCTGGAGCGCTATTGCACGGAACGTCTTCTCTACCGGCTTTCACGCTCACAATATCAGTCCCGGTTCGTCCTCAAAGGGGCGATGATGCTGATCGTTTGGGGCGAGGGATCGAGTGAACGCGTCACCCGCGACGCCGACCTCCTGGGTTTCGGCGATAATTCCCCAACCGCCGCGACCAAAACCTTTCGCGAGATTTGTGGCATCAAGGTCGAGGACGACGGGGTTGAATTTGAAATCGACAGCGTGACGGCAGAGGACATCCGGGCGGCGCAGGAATATGTGGGAGTGCGGGTCACCCTGCGGGCGCGTGTCGGAAACGCCCGCATTCCCGTGCAAGCCGACATTGCGTTTGGGGATGCTTTCACGATGGAACCGGAGGAGATTGAGTTCCCATCTTTATTAGAGATGCCGAAACCGGTGCTGAGAGCCTATACCAAGGAAACAGCCCTGGCTGAAAAGTTTGAGGCAATCGTCATGCTTGGCGAAAGGAACTCCCGCATGAAAGATTACTTCGACATCTGGCTGCTCTCGCAAAAGTTTGATTTCAAGGGTGAAATCTTGGCTAGGGCAATCGCCGAGACTTTTGCCCGGCGCAAGACGGACATTCCGGCGACTGTTCCCGTCGGCCTCAGTCCCGCCTTCGCGTCTGATTTGCAGAAACAAAACCAGTGGAAAGCATTTTGGCGAAAAGCCGTGCGCACCGAACCGGCCCCTGATTTCAAGGACGTTGTTGAAAACGCGGGCGGATTTCTTCTGCCAGCCGCACAAACGGCAAGGACAGCGACAAACTGGCAGAGGCTATGGAGTAAAGGCGGACCTTGGCGTTTGCCACAATTAGGTCGGCATGTTGCGTGAATCCGGAAACAAAACAATCACGGCGTCGTTCAGCATTCGCGTCACAAGATGCGCAACCCGAACCGAGTGCTCAACTGTGTAACTGATGGCCACGCTCAAATTCTAAGCGGACGCGAGTCGGCGGAATTCCTCTGCGCGGGCCTGCTCCTTGTATGGTTTCTGGACGGGCGGCACGCATTCGCGTTCGCCATCAGACCTGTAATCCCGATTCAATCCCGCGTCGCTCTGCTGGGACAATCGTGGGTTCACATTCTGGTCGCGTTGCTATGCTATTCCTCGTACTGATTGAGGCCGCAATTGATTTGTTCGGAATTCGGGCGATCTTCGTTGCAAGCTTACGTGCGGAGGTGCGGTGAACGACTTTGGTGGAACATTTTCAAAGCCTTTTCCAAAGAAACCAAGCCATTCGGTTTCAACATCTGCTTAAGCCGCCGGGACAAATCCTTTGGCGAATCCACCACGTCCGCTGCGATAACCATCGCACGGAAAAGCCCAACCCAACCCCGAAAACCGCATGAGCCGCGATGGTCACAATTACGAATCTAGCCGTAAGTGGAATATTGAAAACTTTAGGATACGGCGTGAAAAGCATTCCAAGTTCGAGTCCCATCGCGAATAGCACGGCCCAAATCCAATGCCGCCGACGCGCATCGGCAATCAAGGCCATGTACATAACGCCGAAAGTCGCGCCGTTGCTGAAATGGTAAATCCATCCGACTATTTGTGTCGGGACGGAATAATTCGCCTGCTCAATCGGCTGACCAAGCACCATCGCGCCAAAACGTGGAAATACTTTGAACAGTTTCATGGGCGGCACGATTGAATCAATTCCCCATTTTTTAGCGAACACAAACGGGAGCCGAAATAGGTCGTAGGCAACTGCCGCCAGCAAGCCACCGAGAAGTCCAATGCAAACCGCCCGCCAGACGTGGCCGTCGCCTCGAATTCGGTCGATCGCGGCTATGACACACAGCCCTGCCAACGCCGGGAGAAAGAAGAACACGGTGAAAATGTCCATCGGACAGAGCTTGTAAAAATCCGCAAGCAGACAGGCGATGGAGGACCCCGCAAGCGTGAAGACCACTAGGCGGCTTCGTCCCGTCCAAGCAGTTTTCACCGATGGCGCTTTGTTTTGAGGATTTATATCAGATTTCATTAACAAATGAGTAGTTTATTGGCGAGGATTCGTTAACCACCAATCGACGGTGGGAGACCGGACGGCGACTTTTCTTTCATTTTGCCCACTCGCTCCAGACGGAAACCGATGCAATCCGGGCAATCATTTCAAATTTTCCAGCGCCCAGCGGGCGAAAAATCACCACTTCAGCTTCGCTCAGATCTCCGAACTCCTTTCCGCCAGCATCCTGCAAATTCGGACGATGACTCACGATCAAGCGATTGGAGCCACGAGTTGGCGGAGTGGATAGAAGGTCGCGCAAAGCCTGTGCGCGCCGTTGATTTTCGCGCGTGGTGACCACCAGTCCCCCTCGGAGACATCCAGTGATGGCTGCGGCGTTGAGAATCCGAGCAGCTTTGCCGTCTCTTGGGCACGATAGACCTTGCTGCAAGTCACGGTGCCTATGGGAATCTTTAGCGTGCGAAATGCCGCGCCAAGGTCGCGGGCTTGTTGACGTCCCTCATCCGTCAGTTGACGTTGAGCCTGCACGTTATCCAAATGCAGCGGGTCCGTATCCGACTGGTCGGGATTGGTCTGGCCATGACGCATGAAGAGCACGTAGCCGCCCTTTTGGAGTTCCACGACAACACTCCTCTCTGGCGATGCTGCGAAGGCTGACCCGACAAAGGCGACCCCGATCAAAACGGCGAGAACTTGGAATCGAATTTTCATAGGTTTGTCATTGATTGGTTACTTATTGGGACGCACCGGAATTTCGGGGCGACATTTCAATCGGAATATTGGAAGCAAGCCATATCATGGCGCTACTGGGTCAAACCGAATGATTGACACTTCCGGCTGCTGGGGAATCTGGAGTCGCAGGAATGGTTTCCCTGCCGCTAAATGGCAGGCGTAGCAGCTATCCAGCATCTGTTTGTAGGTCTCGACAAATTTCGCGCTGTCCTTCGCCTTGATGGCGTCACCCACTCGCTGGAGCGAAGTCTTGTCGATGGGGTCTAAAATTTCAGTGAGCCGGATTTCGTTTCCCTGCGGATCTTTGCGAACAGGAATGATGCGCACGGCCCAACGAAGATGGGACCGAGTCTCCGACCAATAGAAATCAGCCAGGGGCCAATTCTCTTTCTGCGCGGCGAACCAGAGATTACCAAAATGATAAGCCACGTCCTTCATCGCGTGTGACTGGTCAGGCACGATTCCCTTGAGCCGATTCACTTCGGCCCGAAGTGCGGCCAGTTCGTTGGTCGCATCAGCAGGTTTGGCTGCCGAAGGTGTTGCTTGAGACTGGGCCACAGACTGGGAATAAAGCACGGACAGACCCGCCACAATGGCGAGGCACACGGTCGTAAGTGACAGTTTCGATATGCGAATCATTCGATTTCCATCCATAAGTTCATTCAATTATGAGTGTTCTTGTGCAGCGCGTGTTTGTTTGCTTTGTGCCGCGCGAGCGCCGAAGATAAAGAACGGAAGCGAAGCGAGTTGCACCACAATCGCGAAAACGACGAGCGCCATCCGCGAATGCTCGTACAATAGGCCGATCGTCACACTACCTATGAGCCAGCCGCCGCCGTAACCCAAGTAAAATAGGCCGAACGCCTGATTTCGTTTTCCTTCAGGAAGGACGCTTGCGATTAACACTTTCAGCAGTGTGTCCTGCACCGCGTAGCCGATCCCCCACAAAAGAAGCCCGCCGAGCGCGGGCCAGAAAGTTCCAAAGAAAACCAACGGCGAAAAGAGCGACGCGAGCACCACCGCGACAATCACCGCAGTAATTCCTATCTTGTCGTATAGTTTCCCAAGAACCAGGCTGGCGGCAACCCCCGTCGCGGTCGCCAGTGCGAGGAAGATTGGAATCCAATGCCCGGTAGCGATTCCTGTGTTGGAAAGATGATAGGAAACCAACTCAAAACTCATCAGCCCACCCGCGAAGCATGACCCGGCAACCATGTAGAGCCAGTAGGCGCGAGTGAATCCCTTCGCCTGCGCAGTGGCAGGACCTCCTGCCTCCAAGCGGGACGGAACGGGAAAGATGACACGGGCCGCAACAAGCGTAGCGAGCGCCAAGAATGACGAGATCAGGAGCAGGCCGTATCCGGTTCGGAACTCGGCTTTACGGTAAAGAACAAGGGCAATGAGAAGTGGCCCGAGTGTTGCGCCAGTCTCGTCCAACGCGGTGTTCACCGCATAAACCCAGCCTTTACCGTGTTTTCCCGTCGAGTACGATAACATCGCTTCGACGGTTGGCTTTCGCATCGCCCGTCCGATTCGTTCGACGAGGATGAGAGCGCCGGCTGCCTGCCAGTTCCCGGCTAGCGCCATCGCGGGGACGGCGAGCAGGTTGATGCTGTATCCAAAGAATGTAATGAGCCAGTACTTGCCTGTTTTATCGGCAACGTAACCGGCGACAGAACGCAAGCTGTATCCCAGGAATTCACCTACGCCGGCAATGATACTGATCATCGCAGCACTGGCGCCGAGCGTTCCGAGAAATGGACCATTGATGCTCGCGCCGCCCTCATAGGTCATGTCGGCAAAAAGATTGACGATGCCCATCGTCAACACGAACGCAAAGGCAGAAGCAGCAACGCCGCGCTTCATTGTTTTCCTTTCAGAATGGAAGTGGCTAAGGTAGCAGCGGTGATACGACCTCCCATTAATTTAATGTTGAATTTCCTTCGGCGAGGCACTTCGGCCCTGATTTTCTCCAAGAATTCTCTGGAGCGCGTATTGGGCTTTGTTGAATTCCAGAACCGCGCTTAGTTCTACTTTGTTACGTATTTTCTTGCGATATCGCCCGGACTGATTAGAGTTTTCGCACGGATATTGAGGCGCAAAAACGCCGAAACAAAATTCCAGCAATAAAAACTCGAAAGGTACGCAGAACAGCGCGCCAACTAAAAATGCTCTCCAAAGCCTCCGCGGAATCGGAAAGAGGCTTTTTACAATGATGGGTGATTACTCGCGTCATTTCGTGGTGCGCGGTAAGGACATCAACAAGCACGCCACCGATTACATCTCCGGGCTGCTGGGAACGGATCGGCGCAAAAATCTGGAGTGTATCCATGATGATATTCCCGAGAGCAATTACCAGGGAATGCAACAGTTTGTAAGCGACTCCCCGTGGGATGAAGGGCAACTGATGAACCAGGTGGCGCTGGAGGCAAATGGAATCCTGGGTGGCCATCCGCAGAGCGCCCTGTTGATCGACGAATCCAGTTTCGTAAAGAAAGGAAACAGTTCGGTTGGAGTGCAGCGGCAGTATTGCGGGCGGCTGGGCAAGAAGGAGAATTGCCAGATGGGCGTCTTCGCCTGTTTGGGCCGTGGGGAGAAAGCCGCCGTGGTCGATTTTCGACTCTTCCTGCCGGAGTCCTGGGTGCAAGCACCTGAACGGTGCGAGCGTGCCCAAATACCCGAAGAGCAACGACAACATCGAACCAAGTTGGAGCTGGCTTTGGAAATGGTTGGGTGCGCCCAAACCCGTGGGCTTCAATTTGAATGGGTGTTGGCAGATGCGGCGTATGGTTGCAGCAAGGAGTTTTGCGGGACGCTGGAGCAAATGGGCCTGTTATTTATGTGCGACACAGCGGCGACCAACCGCGTCTGGGACGCTGATCCGCAGCCAAAGGCCGGCAAGCCATCGGCAGGCCAAGGCCGTCCAGTCTCCCGCTGTCGTGCGGGGAATGAAAGCGCCCGGAAGTGGAAAGTTTCCGATTTGGCAAAAGCCCGTCTGGGCAAGGAAGGTCGTGAGATCGTGATTCGCAAGACCACACAGGGAGAACTCCGAGCGCGGGTCTGGGTTGGCGAAGTATGGATATGGGACGAAGGAGAGGAAAAATCAACTCGCCGCACCTTGGTAGCCCGGGAAATGGAGGATGGAGAGATCAAGACTTCCTGGACGAATGCTCCTGCAACGATGAGTTGGGAAAGCCTGGCGTATATGCAAGCTCAGCGGCATTGGGTGGAACGAACCTTCCAGGACTGCAAGAGTCAATTGGGAATGGCGCAATATGAGGTCAGAAAGTGGCGCGGTTGGAATCACCACATGGCCCTGGTATCCCTGGCGATGTTGTTTGTGCTCAAAGAACGAGTCGCCCACTCAGAAAGTGCGCCTTTGCTCAGTGCCCGCGACATCGTGGAGTTGCTGGAGTATTATCTGCCCAGGCGCGGTGGCAAAGAGGAGGAAGTCGTGGAGGATCTGGTCAGACGACACGTGCAACGACTCGCGGCCTCCAAATCTCACGCTAAAAGACAGCGAAAAAAACGGCTGGGTACCTAACAAAGTAGAATTAGGTAGTCCGAACGCGCCTTGGTAAGTTCCTGTTGTGCTTGGATGTCCTCCAGGACGATGCCGACTCCAAATTGCTTCCGTTCACGAGTCAGCCGCAAGGTTTCGCTGGTGGTGGTCAGTTTGCCTTCTGCAAGGGTCATTTGTTGTGACAATGACTGGACGCGGTTATGGATAGCGACGACCTGCGCGACGACGGAATCCTTGAGTTTTGAATCTTCCAGTTGAACGACAGCAACTCGGGCTTTGCTGGCGTCAATCCGACCGAAATCGAACAAGCCACCGGGGCCGATGCGCCAACCGAGCGTGACTTGATAGTCTTCTGAGTTTCCAAAGTTGGACGGGCCGTTTTCGTGGCCCCCGCCAAGGCCGCCGGCAAAAACCTGCGCCCCTAGCAGCCTGTCGGACTTAAGAATCATTTTTTCACAAAAAATGTGAAGAGTAATAGCGTTAGTACGTCCAAGGGGCATGGCTACTCGGTTTGTGGTAATTGATCGTGACACGCCGCTGCTCCTGCCGCCGAATCTGCGCGATTGGGTCCCGGAGGATCATTTGGTTCATTTCATCCTGGACACGGTTGCCGCACTGGATCTGCGCCAGGTCAAGGTGAACGAACGCGGCACCGGTTCCGCACAATACCCGCCCGCGATGCTGCTGGCCCTGCTCATTTACAGTTATGCCACGGGCACGTTTGCTTCACGACGCATTGAACAAAGCACGTATGACAGCGTCCCGGTGCGGCTTATCACCGCCGACACGCATCCGGATCATGACACGATTTGCGGATTCCGTTCTGGAAACAAATCGCTCCTGAGCGAAGGTTTTGTCAAAGTACTGCAACTGGCCCAGGAGCTCAAAGTGCTGCGATTTGGGCAGATCACCATCGCGGTAGATGGAACCAAAGTGGGGGCTAATGCGAGCAAGCACTCTGCGGTCAGCTATGGACGGGCCGGGGAGATGATTACGCAACTGGAATTGGAAGTGCAGCAACTGGTGGCAAAAGGGGAACAGGCCGACAGCACCCCCCTGCAGGAGGGCTTGAGCCTACCGCAGGAAATCATCCGGCGGCAGGAACGCAAAGCCGCGCTGGAAAAAGCACGGGCGGAAATTGAAGCCCGCGCGCGGGCGCGCTACGCCAGCCAACTGGCTGAACATGAAGAAAAGCTGGCCGAGCGCGCTGCCAAAAAGGAGCGTGGAGAAAAAGCAGGAGGAAAATCACCCCAGGCTCCGGCCGCAGAGCCGGAAGCCAAAGACCAGTATAACTTTACCGATTCGGAAAGCCGGATCATGAAAGCAGGCAACGGCAATCATTTTGAGCAGAGCTATAATGCGCAGGCCGCCGTGGAAGTGGAGAGCCGGTTGATCGTGGGAGAACGGGTGACGCAATCCGCCAATGACAAACAGGAGTTGGCAGCCGATCTCCAGGCCATCCCCGCAGAGGTTGGGATGATCGAATCGGTGCTGGTGGACAGCGGATTTTACAGTGAGAAGGCGGTGTGCGCCGTGGAGCAAACAGCTTCAGGCCAGCCCAGCGGCACGACTGTTTATACAGCGATGGACCGTAAAAGCCATCATCGCACGGTGGCTGATCTGGAGCAGAAAGCAGAACCGCTGGCACCGCTGGCCGGAGCCAAAATGAGCGAGATAATCAAACATCGGATGGAGACCCACGCGGGAAAGGAGAAGTACAAGCTGCGCCAGCAAACGGTGGAACCGGTCTTTGGAATCATCAAGAGTGTGCTTGGGTTCAGACGTTTCCTTCTGCGAGGTCTGGAGAAAGTGGAGCTGGAATGGACTCTGGTCTGCGCGGCTTACAACCTGAAGCGGCTCCATCGCCTAAGCCTGGCCGGGAAAATGGCAGCAACGGCTTAAAAAGCGAAGCGGAAGTGGCTCAAAAAGAGAAATAAATCACTCGCAAACACCGGAATCGCCCTCAACGCCATCGATTTCTGTTCTCAAAACTCTGAGTTCAAAGGCGGGGCCCCTCGCTCTTACCTTTGCTCTTCCAGTTTTTACGCTAAGTCCGACAGGCTGCTAGGGAAGGAATCAATGGACCATAGACCGCGCCCTTCTTCGTCTGGCGGGCGGCGGCGATGAGCGCGCGACTCCGTTTCAATTCGGGACGGGATTCAAGAGCCTGTTGAACGAAAGCATCGAGCGCGGTGTTTGTGGGAAAAAGAGTAAACGGAACTATATCCGTGTCTTGTGGGACCAGTTCGACCGTCGCGTTCAGATGGAGGATTTGTGCGAGATTGGCCGATTCTGCTCTCTGCTTCTCCGATGCCTGGCTGAGCGCAATCTGATAATTTTGCGTTTGAGTCCGAACCCTTAGCTCATCCCCTTTAAACGCAATCCCAGCTTCGGTTGCTTCGTGCAACTGCTTTTCATAGTTCTCGGAAATGTTGATCGCGTCTTTAAGCACGTCCGCGACGGCTTTCGCTTTAAGGAGGTCGAAATAGGATTGGGCGGAAGCGAAGGTCGAGTCGAGTTGCTGTGCTGCCAGAGCTTGGTTGGATGCTTCCACTAATTGTTTGGCGGCAAGCGATTGGTATATCGCGTCCCCGAGATTCAGTTGCGCCGCGATAGTCGCGCCGGGCGAATAGGATTCAAAATGAGTATCCGAAACGGTTCCTGCAGGGACGGCTTGAGCCATGCCGTCGCGCCGATGATAGGCTACGCCGGGGGACAACCACGGCAGGAATTGCTCCACGGCGCTGCGGCGATTGGCCTTCGCCTCATTGAGGCGCTCACGAGCAATTTGCACGTCTAAACTACGCGCGCCCGCCAACCGTAAGACGGTCGGCAGATCGATTAAAGAGATCGTGTTGGTTTTCGGCAGATTGAATGCCGAATCAGTGGTGGCAGCCTCGACGCGAGCCAGGACACAAAGCCACGTGGACACAGCCAACCCGAGAACAGCCCAAGAATTTAACCGGGGAATCATTTGGCCTCCATGGCATTCACCGATTGGCCATCGGTCAGAGTTTGTTTGCCCAGGAGAATGACCGAGTCCCCGGCGATGATGCCGCTTAGGATCTCAACCTTGGCTCCATCATTGAATCCTGTTTTCACAGGGGTTTTCTTCGCCTTACCCCCATTCATTACGAAGACAGATGATCCGGATTTTTCCGTCAAAAGCGCGGCGGACGGAATGAGCAGCGCGTCCGGGTGTTTCTCGACTCCGATCTTGATGGTGGCATACATCCCAGGGCGCAGAGTGAGGTCTGAGTTTGGCAAATCCGTTTCGACCAGCGCCAAACGAGTCGTTTCATCGAGCGCGTAACTTTGACGGCTGACCTTTCCTTCAAATGTTTTTCCGGGCAAACTTTCGGTTGTTACACGCACCGGTTGGCCGACTTGCACAAATGCGGCTTCCAGCTCCGGAACCCCGACCTGCGCGCGCACCGTATTAAAATCCATCAAAGTCACGATGGCCGCTGTTTGCGCGGTGTTTCCGGACGTGGCCGCCGGAATGAATGTGCCAGGGTCAACAAAGCGCATCGTGACGATGCCGCTGAAAGGAGCGGTCAGTTTGCTATAATTCAGCAAAGTCTCGGTCCGTTCCAAATTGGCTTTGGCAATATCCCGCCGGCCTTGGGCTTCATCAATGGATTGCGGCGTGACTAGGTCGGGGGCGCGCTTTTGGGCCGATTCCAGGCGGGTGTAATCCGTCTCGGCGACTTTGATTTCAGCGCGATATCGGACCGTTTCGGCAGCCAGTTCGGGGACTTCTATCTCACCGAGAACCTGACCGGCTTTGACGCGATCTCCCTTGTCCACGGACAGCGACTTCAAATAACCAGGCACCTTTGCGTAAAGGGTCGCCTGCTGGTTCGCCTTGATGCTGCCAGGCAAAGTAATGAAGCGATGAATTTCTCCGCGCGTCGGATTGACGGTTTTAACCTCGATCAGCGCTGGCACATCCGCTGCTGGCACGTTAAGGGGGCTGACGAAGAGAAGTGTCGTCGTCGTGACCCCGATGAGAAAAAGATTTCGTTTCATGGTGAATGTTTTAAAGCGAAAACATTTAATCGTGTTTAACAGGAGTGACGAAATGTCTGCTGAGTGGATCGTTCGGATCGAGTGATCGGGATTTGACGCCCGCGCGGGCGCTCAAAAGCACGAATACCGCCGGAAGCACAAAAAGGGTGGAAACCGTTGCCAAAGCCAGGCCCCCGGCCACTGCCCGGCCCAGCGGCGCCGTCTGGTCGCCACCTTCGCCCAATCCCAACGCAAGAGGCATCATGCCTGCTATCATCGCGAAGCTAGTCATCAGAATGGGGCGTAAACGGCTGCGAGCGCCGTCGAGGGCCGAATCCCTGGCGGCGATCCCGCTGATGCGCGCCCGCTCAGCGAACGTCACCAGGAGAATTGCATTAGCCACGGCCACTCCGACCGACATGATCGCGCCCATCGCGGATTGAATATTCAAGGTCGTGCCAGTCAGCCAAAGTATCAACACGACCCCAGCGATGACGGCGGGCACAGTGGACACGACCACCAACGAGAGTCGGAGGGACTGGAAATTTGCCGCGAGCAGGAGGAAGATCACGACGATGGTGATAATGATCCCGCTGCGAAAGCCATCGAGCAACTGATTCAATGGCACGATCTGGCCGCGCAAATCTAATTTGGTTTTCGCATCCGGCGGAGCGCCGATGTCCGCCAGGGCTTTTTTGACTTCGCGCACTGAGTTGCCCAGGTCCGTGCCTTGAATATTCGCCGTGACGCTGACAACGCGCGCCATGTTGTAGCGTTCGTATTCGCCGACGACCGTGCCCGGGTTGATGTTAGCCACGTTGCGTAATAGCACGGTCTTGCCACTTTCGGCCGCGACCGGAATATTCTTTAAGTCCTCAATCGTTTGCGTTTTGGATTCAGGAATCTGCACTTGAAGGTTGTAACTGATGCCGGAGGCGGGATCGGCCCAAAAGTTGGGGATCGTGAACCGACTCGAAGTCGTCGCGGCGACGAGAGATTTAGTCACGTCGTCCACCTTTACGCCGAGCACGCCAGCCCGCTCGCGATTGATATCCACATTGACCGAGGGAAAATCCAGCGTTTGGGCGATCTGCACGTCACGCAAGAACGGAATCGTCTTCAGACGCTCCAGAATTTTCTCCGCGTAGCCTTTGCTGATGCCGATATTTGGGCCACTGACGGCAACCTCGATGGGAGTGGGCGAACCAAAACTCATCACCCGTGTGACTATGTCCTGTGGTTCAAATGACAGACGAACCTCGGGGAGTTCCTTCGCCAGGGCGGCGCGAAGGCGTTCTTTGAATGGTTCGATTCTTACGCCCGCGTCGTGTTTGAGTTGTACAGCCAACCAGCCTTCTTCCGGGCCTCCATTCCAAAGATGAACAAGGTTCACCGGGAAGCTCGAATTATGCACACCCACGAGGCCAATGCTCATTTCAACTTTGTTCGAACCTCCTGCTTCGCGCGAAATGGTGGCGAGAATTCGCTGCGCAATCTGCTCGGTCAGGCCCACCTGCGTGCCGCTCGGCGCGCGGAATCGCACCGCGAACTGTCCGGTATCCGTTTTCGGAAATATTTCGACGCCCAGTCGAGTTCCGCAAAACCAGATGATAAAGCTGGTGGCGATGATATATCCCGCGACGACTAGCCAGCGCAGATCTACAGTGCGCTGCACCAAAAGGCCAAAACCGTTTGCCAAATGGTCGAACGCGCCGCGTGCCTTCGTGGCCGTGGCGACTTCCTTCTGCTGATGTTCCTCCACCATCCAGACAGTCAGCACCGGCACAAGCGTGCTCGACAGGATGTAAGACGCGATCATTGAAAACCCAACGGACAATGCCATCGGAACGAACAGAGCCTTGGCCGCACCGACCATGAAAAATGCCGGGATGAAGACCGCCAGGATGCACAACATAGCCAGCAATCGGGGAACGGTGGTTTCTTCCGTGGCATCGCGCGCCGCCCGCGCGATAGTTGCGCCGCGAGCGAGATGCGTGTGGATATTTTCCATCGTCACAGTCGCTTCGTCCACCAGAATGCCCACGGCCAAAGCCATGCCGCCGAGCGTCATCAAGTTGACGTTTTGCCCGGAAGTCCATAAACCGAACGCTGCGGCGCAGAGCGACAGCGGAATGTTGATGACGACAATGAACGCGCTTCTCCAATCGCGCAGAAACAACAACACCATGAGCCCGGTGAGGATTGCGCCAAGCCCGCCTTCTTTAAGAAGGTCGCGGATGGAACGCTTCACGACCGGGGATTGATCAAATTCGTAGCTAACTTTAATCCCCTCGGGCAAAAGTTTTTGGAACTCGGGAAGGTTTTGCTTTACGAGGTCCACAACCGCGAGAGTGGAGGCGTCGCCGCGTTTGGTGACAGGCAGGTAAACTGTGCGCCGTCCATTCGCCAACGCATACGAAGTGACGACATCCGCGCCGTCTTCGACGCTGGCGACATCCCGCACGAAAACCACACCGTTCGGGCCGCGTTTTAGCGCGACGCCTTCAAGGTCCTTGATATTCGAAACGATGGCGTTGACCGGGACAATTGGATATTTATCGCCAAGATTCATGTTGCCCGAAGGGCTGATGGCGTTGCCTCGCGAGAGTGCCTGCACAATATCATCGGGCGACAAACCAAAAGACCGCATCCGGTCCGGATTCACATTAATGATGATGCCGCGTGAACTGCCGCCAAACGGCGGCGGAGCGGAAACGCCCGGCAATGTCGCAAAGGCGGGCCGCACCCGGTTCAGCGCCTGATCCTGCATCTGGCTGAGCGTAATATTCGGGTCGTCCGTCGAAAAAACGAGATAACCGACCGCGACGCTGCCCGCATCGAACCGCATAATGAAAGGGGCTGGCGTACCTAACGGCATGAAAGCCCGCGCGCGGTTGACGTAGCTGACGGTTTCAGACATCGCCTGGCTCATGTCGGTACCCGGATGAAACTGGAGTTTCATGATCGAAGCGCCTTGAATGGATTTCGATTCAACGTGTTCGATGCCGCTGATGTAAAGGAAGTGATATTCGTAACGGTAAGTGAGGTAGCCCTCCATCTGCGCCGGGTCCATTCCGCCATAGGGTTGCGCGACGTAGATCGTGGGTATGCCCAAGGGCGGGAAAATGTCCCGCGTCATACGCTGGATCGAAATCCATGCGCCAAGAGCCAGCGCCACAACCAGAACGAGAACGGTTAAAGGTCTCCGCAGAGCGGGTTGGACTAAATTCATAGAGTTAGAGGCCCGACATTATCTTCCCGTTGGAAGCCCGAAACTCTGGACGACTTTGTATCTGTCGTGGCGGCCTGTGCTTGTGGAGTGGATTGCGAATGCAACAACACAAGGCAGGTGCTGGCGACCGGACAAATGGTGCCAATCGAACGTTTTGATGCACTCTTCATAACTACGAATTCGACGATTCCTGAAAAGCATGCGGGATGTGAGGGTTGCCCGCCACGCGTGAAACCTGAAGATTTCTTAAGGAAGGGTCCTTGAAGGAAACAGCCGAGAGGGGCCGCGCCTCATCCTGCTGGGAGGATTATTCGGAAGTGGCTTCCTTTTCCGACGGCGCTCTCCAGTTCTATTCTTCCACCTTGTCGCTCAATGGACAGTTTGGCAATGGCGAGCCCAAGTCCTGCGCCTCCGTCGTTTCGTGAACGCGCTTTATCAATCCGGAAAAAACGTTCGAATATTCTCTGCTGGTGGTCCGGTGCAATACCAGGGCCTTCGTCGGATATCTCCGCAATCACCGAGCCATCGCAATGGAAGCAACGCATATAAATAGTGGTTCCCGGCAGGCTGTAGCGAATCGCGTTGTCCAGGATATTCATGATGGCCTGGCGAGTCAGCAATGGGTCGGCGGAAACCATCAAATCGACATTTCCGTTCACTTTGACCGTTTGCTGTTTCTCAGCCGCCAGCACATCGACGCTTTCCCTCACTTCTTCGAGCAGTTTGGGGAAAGAGAAGCGTTCAAGATGCAGCGGCGAGCGCCCGCTTTCGACACGCGCCAGGAAAAGCAGGGAGTCGATAAGATCAGTCAAACGTTGCGCTTCTTCCAGCATGCTCCCAATGGTTTCCCGTAATGCCGTCGCGTTATCGGCCTCTCGCAAGGCTACCTCGCCCACGGAGCGCAACGCGGTCAGAGGCGTGCGAAGTTCATGCGAGGCGTCAGCCGTAAATCGCTGGAGGGTTTCAAACGAACTGTGCAAACGCTGCAAGGTTTCATTAAACACCGATGCCATCTGGCCTAATTCGTCGTGTGGATTGGGATTGGGTAGCCGTCGGCCCAATGACTCTAAATTGATTTGGCGCGCTTGTTCCGCCATCGCGCTGACCGGTCTGAGCATTCGGCCCGCCATCAGATACCCGCCGACCGCCGAAAGCACCGCTGCGAGCGGCACGCCCAACGCGAAGCCGATCAGGATTTCACGAAGCGTCCGGTGCAACGCCGATTCATCCCGAAACACTCGAAGAGTCACTCTGGTATCCCCCAACCTTGTGGTCTTTTCCATGGCTCGAACCTCCGATCCCACCATTGGTTCGAACGTATGGAAACTGCGATCCCCCTCGGTTGGTGCGGGCAGCGATTGGTTTTCAGAGCCGATAGGCAGGGGCCAGTGTCGCAATTTCAGGTGAGCCTTGTCGGACCAAACTTCAAAGCGCAACCCGGCTTGGACGAGGCCATCGGTGACCGAAGCATTTTCCAAACGCCAACGAATTTGGCCCACCGGATCAGACTCCAAATGTGCGGCCACCAAATCCCAGTCAGTTTGTAGTTGGCGGTCGAACTCGATATGAAGCCGGTGTTCGATCAACGCATAGACCACAGGTGTCGAGCCAAGCAGAATCGCGCTGGCGACCAGGGTGAACCACAAAGCAAGACGCAGTTTCAAAGAACGTCGCTGCCACCAATTTTTCATGGTTCACCTCCTTCCCTCAACACGAACCCAACCCCTCGTATGGTTTGGATAAACTTGGGACGATGACCGTCATCAATCTTCTTTCGCAAATGAGCCAGATGGACATCAATTACGTTATCCAACGGCGTGGCTCGGTTTGGCTCGCGCCAAACCTCAAGCGCAAGCATCTGGCGAGTCACGACTTGCCCTTCGTTGCGCAGAAGGTACGCCAGCAAGTCGAATTCCCGAGGCGTTAGAATAATTTCCCGCCCGCCTCGCGATACACGGCGTGTTTCCGTGTCCACAACCAGATCTCCAATTTGCTTCCGCCCCGGTTCTTCGCTTCCGACACGGCGTAAAAGCGCCCGGATGCGAGCGAGCAGTTCAGCAAAGGCGAATGGTTTAACGAGGTAGTCGTCGGCACCGCTATCAAGCCCCAAAACCCGGTCTTCAACCCCGTCTCGGGCCGTTAGCAAGAGGACGGGAGTTTTGAGATTGCGGGCACGCATTGCCGTCACGATCTCGATCCCATCACGTCCCGGCAGCATCCAATCCAAAATGACAAGGTCGAACGCGTCGTTTTGGAATTGGAAAAAGCCTTCCTCGCCATTCCTCGCGACGGTTGCGCTGTAACCTTCGCCCCGCAATCCGAGGCGGATCGCTTGGGCGGTTTTCGGATCGTCTTCGATAATGAGAACTTTCACTTCTGGCTGACAAGCATGCGGGGAAACTTCAGTTTGGCCAAGGCCCGGATTCTGAAAAAAGCTTAAGAGGTGGCGTTTTGTGCGCCCTCACAGATTACTTCTTTCCCGGGCTTCCAGGGAAAACGCTCTGGATGTTTTGCGCGACCGGTTCCGCAATTGCGAGTGCCTGCTTCTTCGCAAAGATGCAATTTGGACTACCGGGTTCTAGATTCACTCCGTGGATACCAGCCTGCCAGGGCAGACGCATCTAAATTTCGGGATGAAGCTGGATCTATTAACTGGATTACCAGGCAATTTTTGCCTTGTACTTTGAATATTTGTGTTTAAATGGAGAAGGATGCGATTGCATCGTTCTCCAAGTTTGATTGAACACTTCCAAGTCCTGATTGATCCACGTGTGGATCGGACCAAAGATCATGAATTAATTGATATTCTGGTGATTGCGGTTGGTTGCCTGCTCTGTGCGGGTGAAACCTTTAATGACATGGAGGAGTTTGGAAAAGCCAAGGAGGATTGGTTCAAGACGTTCTTGAAACTGCGCAATGGGATTCCCTCCCATGATACGTTCAACCGTGTGTTTGCGGCGTTGGATCCCAAGCGGTTTCTGGATTGCTTTCTGCAGTGGACTCAGAGCGTGCGGGAAGCCATTCCTCAGGAGATCGTGGCTCTGGATGGCAAAGCATTGCGACGGGCCATGAATCAGGAGGAGAATCTCAAATATGTGGTCAGCGCCTGGGCTGGGAGCAATCAGTTGGTGTTGGGACAGTTGAAAGTGGAGGAAAAAAGCAATGAAATCACGGCAGTTCCGGAACTATTGAGGCTTTTGGAGCTGGCGGGTTGCATAGTGACGACTGACGCGATGGGCTGCCAAAAGAAGATCGCCAAAGAAGTGATTGAAGCGGATGCCGATTACGTCCTGGCCTTGAAAGGAAATCAGGAAAAGGTGCATGAGGAGGTCAAAAGCTTTTTGAACAGCACGCTGGAGGAGAAAAGGAAAAGCAGACCCAAAGGAGGCATAGTCCCGGAGGACGCGGCAGCACTTGCAGAGTATGAAATTGTGGAAAAGGACCATGGCCGGATTGAAATGCGGAAGTACTATCAAAGTGATCGGCTGGAATGGTTTGAGGATTTGGGAAAATGGGAAGGGCTGCGTTCGGTAGGCATGGTGCGGAGATCAAGGGCAAGGTGACGATAGAACGCCGGTATTATCTGAGCAGTTTGAAACTCGAGGTAAAAACCTTCGCCCGGGCGGTTCGGGAGCATTGGGGCGTGGAAAACAAAGTAAGATTTCGAGAAAAAGGAACATGAGTTGTTTGGAGATGACGGGTTTGAAAAAATGGTGGACCGAGTCGCCAATATTGAGAAGCAACTCGGCATCTATGATCTGAGCCAATTTACGCCCAAGCTCTGAAATAATGGGAAAACTCCCGACAAAGACAGATGCGACGAGCATCTTTGGATTACTCTTTGCCCTCATCTTTCGCCTCGGTAACCAGAAGTTTTAGAACAATAGGTTGGCCTTCCGAAATGAGGGAACGCTCACTGCTGGCCAGTGTGCCAAGGAACGAAAGTTCCAGCCGTTGCATCGCTGTTTCAAGCCGTCGCAACGAATGGCCACTCACCGCGACCTCATGCGTTGCGAAAACCAACCGAAGGCATTGTTCGTCAGTATCGGTTGTCAGTTCGGCAAATACAAACTGGTCAAACGGCAGCAGGAGTGAATGCTCCGCTGAAATTTCAATGCGTAATCCGCGTGCCTGTGGGTCGCTGGTCCAGCATTCTGGTGTTTTTGTTTTCATACATTTGTGTGGGTTGATCGTGATGCCGACGAGCCATCTTCAATCGGCAGAAAGTGTCGGCGGCGCGTTTGCCAAATCGGAGAAGCTGGCCATGCAGCCTGTCCCAAAGACGGTTGCCACGGCGGGGAGTGAACCCGGCCGCAAATTCAATCGCCAACGGGCGATGCCCGGAACGCGCAATGTTTCCGCGAAGCTGTTCCTTGTCCGGCGTGAAGATACGAATGCCGCGCCGCCCTCGTGAAATGGTCACATACCACTGCTGCGCATTCGTCGCGGCTTTGATCGTCGAGTCGGAGAACAGAACGTAATCGACAGTTTTGCCCTGCGAACCGTAGGACGTGACGGCGTAGCCGGGGAGGAATTCGCGAAAGCCGCTATCCAACACGCGTCCATCCGTCAGTTCGACTCCGCCGCCCGACTGAACCGCCTTCACAGTGACCAACTCGCCGTTGGTCACCCGTCCGCCGTCCGCCAATTTGCGATTCGCTTTGAGGTGCAGACGGTCACCTTGTGCGAGCGGAAGCTCGCGCGGGAGACAGACCGAGAAGCGGTCGAGCATTTTATTTGAAACGGTGACAACTCGTCCGCCGACCTCGACGAGGACACCGGATTTCAGAATCCCCGTCAATTTCCCCTTTGCCCCCGGTTCGGCCTCGCGGACCTTTTGATTGAACACGATGACCACATCCTTCAAATAGAACCGATCATCGCGCTTCTGAGCGTTGGTCAGGTCCAGCCGGTCCAAAGCTTGGATGAGAGTGTCTTTCGCGCCGAGCAGCCCTTTCGCCTTGAGCGCATCGCGCACGGACGAATTGACGCGGTGGACTTCCGCCCAGGTTTGTGAAACCACAACCGCAGACATGCTCCGCTCGGCGAGCTTGAGATATTCGTCGGCAAGTTTACCGGCCTGATCCCCCAGGCCGCATGCGACGACCGCCCCCATCTTGTCGAGGCGTTCAAACGATTCCCTCAGTTTTCCCGCCGCCGCCGCTTCAACCGCTCTCCGATACTGCGTTATCTGGCCGCGTTCATTGGCGTCCCGGCCAAGCAACGGGTCCTGTCGCCGGATTTTATGCAGTTCGACCGGTTTGACGCCTGAATGCCTCTCAATGGCAAGCAACGCATCCGAGGCTTCGACCGCCCCGTGTTGTCGCGTATCCCCGGAAAGTATCACCCGCGCATTCCGTTCCGCAGCGAGGCGTAAGAGTTCAACCATCTGGCGTCCACCGATTTGACCGGCCTCGTCCACGACCACCACCGCACCTTGAGCGAGTTCGCGTTTGATAAGGAACTTTGCCACCGTTGCGGGAGGCGGAAAGCCCGCCTTTTCCATGTCCACGACCTGTTGCCGCTGCGGCGCAAGCGTGACCACAGGCCGCCCGCCGTGTTTAAGCTGACCGACCAGTTCCTGGAGCACAAAGCTCTTTCCCGTCCCGGCGCCACCACGAAACACGGACACTCGATTGGCCGAGGAAAGCAAAGAGGCGAGCGCCTGCCGTTGTTCACCGTCCAGTTTCGGATTTGCCGGAAGTGGGTTGGCCACGAGCGAATGGCATTCCCCGACGCCTTCCTTGGCAATCTGAACGATTTCCCATTCCCGCAGCAAAACCTCGCGCAGAGTCACTTCGCCCGGACGGGTTTCCTCCCGGATGTAGCCACGTCGCCGGGTGAAGTCCATCAATTCAGGCATCGAGAAGGCTTCCCCCCGCGCTCGGCCCAACGCTTCTTGCCACACCTGGCACTCCAGCACGACCGATTTTCGGTCGAACAGGTGGTCCTCCGCCCACTGGACAGCCTCGCCGACAGCGATACCCGGTTGCCCCATTTTCTCATCGCCAGGCAATTTTGCCAGCCGACCCAAATCCTCGCGCTCACCTTGCGTCAACTGCGCGTCCCACAATTTCCGCAGTTCGGTTCGACCCAAGTTTTTCTGCTTTCTTGATCGCTCCGTTACCGCCAGTTGCTCCCGCAGATCTTGAACATTGCCGCCAGCCAATTCGGGCTTTTCCGCGAGCAGCTTAACCAACGCCTCCTCAATCTGTGCATGACGCTTGGAAAAACGCGTGCAGAGTTCCTCGGAGACACCCTCAATCTGGAAATCCCCGCGTGACCGATTGCGAATCCGATAACCGAATTCGCGCAATTCACGGGCCAGTTCATGATAGTAGGCATTCTCAGCAAACTTCCGGGCGCGCAAAAGTTGATAATTCTCCAGCGCCTTCCAGCGGTTTTCCACTGAATCAAAGGTGGCGTTAAAAACGATGCAATGCGTGTGCAAATGGGGGTCCAACGAACGCGAGGTCTCGTGTTGAAACAATGCCGTCACGAAATTGGCGGTCAAACGCTCGTTCCGTGCGCCGCTTAACCGGACCCGAGTTGCCGCAAACTGTTCAAACTCACATAGCGCAGACCGGACGGCGCGCGCATGTGCATCGAGGATGCGTTCATCGGAGCCAAGGAATGCCGCCACCGAAACCGATTTCGGCGGGGAGAATGTGAAATCGTAGAATATCCGCCGATTGGCCGCGTTCTCCTCACCGTCCGTCCGCGTCGTGTTTAGTCGCTGCGTCAACTTTTCACCCGTGGCGGGATGTTGATTCT
>JBBRPU010000021.1:0-21756 GCA_038227545.1 Candidatus Acidiferrales bacterium | reverse complement strand
TATCGGCACGCTGGCCGCCGGTAAACAGGCGGACCTGGTGCTGATAAAAGGCGATCCTTCGAAGCACATTGAAGATATAGAGAACGTGGAGACAGTCTTCAAAGCGGGGGTTGGTTACGATTCGGCAAAACTGATCAATGCCGTACGTGGGCAAGTCGGGATACGGTAGAATTTTTTTTGTTTTCTAGATTTATCAAAGAATTTCGCAAGCGTTGGTGACGGAGGAACGATGGTTCGTGCAGGCCGATGGTTGCTGGGAATCGCTTTGGTGTGGGTTACGGTTGCGCCGGCGGGGGCGCAGAGCGCTCCGGCGAATGCGTCACCGGCGGCGGTTGGCGGGATGAAGCAGGTTCAGACGGCGCCGGCGTTTGACGTGCATGCGGCGGTGGAGACGTATCTGGCGAAGATGCCGGCGGAGCGGCGAGCGCGTTCGAACGCTTATTTTGAGGGAGGGTACTGGCTGCTGTTCTGGGATTTTCTGTTGACCTGCATGGTGATGTGGGCGCTGCTGCGATTTGGATGGTCGGCGCGGATGCGGGGCCTGGCTGAACGCGTCACGCGATTCGGGCCGCTGCAGACGGCGATCTATTGGGTGCAGTTCATCGTGGTTGTATCGGTGGCGATTTTTCCGATGACACTATATGAGGGGTATTTTCGCGAGCACAAATACGGTTTGCTGAACCAGACGTTTGGGCCATGGTTTAAAGATCAGTTGATCGGACTCGGAGTGGCGGTGGTGCTGGGCGCAATTCTGGTGGTGCCGCTCTTCGGGCTGGTGCGGCGACTGGGGAAGAGCTGGTGGGTGTGGGGCGCGGTGCTGAGCGTAGTCTTCGCGGCGTTCGTGGGCCTGATCGCGCCTGTTTACATTTTTCCGTTGTTCAACAAGATTACGAAACTACAGGACGCGCGGGTGAGAGATCCGATTCTAAGCATTGCGCGCGCCAATGGAATTCCGGCGACGGACATTTACGAGTTCGATGCGTCGCGACAGTCGGATAGGGTGAGCGCGAACGTGAGTGGCTTCGCGGGTACGCTGCGCATTTCGCTGAACGACAATTTGTTGAAGCGCTGCACTTTGGGGGAAATTGAAACGACCATGGGGCACGAGATGGGGCATTTCGTGCTGAACCATACTTATAAAGGTCTGGTTATGAATGGTGTGGTAGTCGTAATCGCATTCGCCTTTCTAAATTGGGGAGTTATCTTTGCGCTGGCTCGGTGGGGAGAAAGCTGGGGCGTTCGCGGGATGACGGATGTGGCGGTGATGCCGCTGGCGGTGATTGTGTTTTCGATTTATTTTTTGGTGACGACGCCGGTGGGAAATACCATCACGCGGACGATGGAATTCGAAGCGGACATGTATGGGTTGAACGCGGCGCGGCAGCCGGACGGGGAGGCTAACGTGGACTTGTTGCTGGGGGAATATCGCAAGATGGATCCTGGAGCGATTGAGGAGTTTGTATTTTTTGATCATCCTAGCGGGCGAACGCGGATTACTGCGGCGATGCAGTGGAAGGCGGAGAATCCGGAGACGGCGTCGGAGGAGGAAATGGCGCGGGTGATGTTTGTGGCGAAGTGACGGTTACGGAGGAGAGTTTAAGGTATTAGCGTCGTGTTGTGGGGGAGGCCGGGCGATATAACGAATGCTTGGGTACGGCGCGGGCGTTGAACCCTAATGGAAAATAACTAAGAGCGCCGGACCCACCCTACAATTCGAGGTGGGGCACCCGCTCATACGCCGAGACTTTTGCTGACTGGCCAAAGCGAATGAAGGTCGGTGTGCGGAAACGCTCGCTGTTCAGAAGCGAATTTAACTTTTGGATGCGGCTTGCTTGGTTTTGCTTTTTTTGTTCCAACTGGGATCTTGCTTGGCGTTGAGGTCTTCCACGGCGCCGGTGTGCATGTTTACAGTTTTATTTTCGCCGGGGCGATACGGTTGGCCGGTGACGAGAGCTTTCACCAGGCCAGCTACCTGCACCATTTTGCTGGACGCGGCTTCCCAATATTCGACCGAGTCAACGTCTACGCGGATGACCACGATATTGGGGTCTTCTTTTCCCTCTGGGAACCACGCTTTATGGAAGGGCGACCATAGCTCGTCGATTTTTTGCTGGTCTCTGGAGGCGGTGGCGGTGCCGGCTACGGAGACCCACTGGTTGCTGTCGGGATTGGCGTAGGCAATGTTTACGTGGGAATCGTGGTGGAGCTCTTCGAGTTTTTGAGAATTTTTTCCGGTGAGGAAATAAAGCGTGCCATCGAATTCCTTATCCTGCGTGCCCATGGGGCGGCTGTGAAGAGTGCCATCGCTGTCTACCGTGGTCATCATCGCCAGCTTGATGTCTTTGATCAGTTCGGCGACTTTCTTTACGGCTTCGTTGGTTGTGCCGGTGTTTGTCATGAAGACTCCTTCGTTGGTATTTGTGTGATCGAGTTAAGTCTGCCCGGGATTGGCTTTGGAGTTCATCGGTACATGATTGGGTTTAGTGGCGGAAGAAACTGTAGGGAACTCTGCGCACAGGGTGATTAGTGAATTTTTATGTGAATATGCGTGTGAGAAAAGTGCTTGCGTATATAATCCTCGGATACCCAGACAATAAATTCTCTATTGCGAGCGTTGCGTTTTCACCGGGAGAACAGACATGACGAGTTTTTTCCTTAACGGGAAAGCCGTGCAGGTGGATGTGGATCCGGCGACACCGCTGCTGTGGGTGTTACGCGATTCACTGGCGAGCACCGGCACCAAGTTCGGATGCGGGATGGCGCTGTGCGGGGCTTGTACCGTTCACTTGGATGGCAAGGCGATACGGTCGTGCGTGGCGCCGTTGTCGCGCGTGGCGGGCAAAAAAGTGACCACTATCGAGGGTTTGTCCGACAATCTGACGCATCCTCTACAGAAAGCGTGGATCGAAGTGGACGTGCCGCAATGCGGGTACTGCCAGTCGGGGCAGATTATGAGCGCAGCGGTGCTGTTGGCGGAAAATTCCAAGCCCACAGACAAAGACATTGATGAAGCGATGAGCGGAAATATCTGCCGGTGCGGAACGTATCCGAGGATTCGCAAAGCGATTCACCGCGCCGCGGAGCTGGCTGGCGAACGGAGGGCGAAATGAGCGCGCCTGCAATGGTGGGACGACGATCCTTTATTAGAACGAGTGCCGCGGTGGGCGGTGGGTTGGTGGTGGGCTGGTATGCGCCGCGTATTGGTGGGCCGGGCGGCGCTGTTTCGGCGGCGGAGAAAGATTTCGCGATGAATGCGTTCGTGAGAATCGGCACGGATGAAACGGTGACGGTGGTGGCGGCGCATTCGGAGATGGGACAAGGCGTTTACACTTCCCTGCCGATGTTGCTGAACGAGGAACTGCAGGCGGACTGGTCGAAGATTCGTGTGGAAGCTGCGCCGGTGGACAAAGTTTATAACCACCCGGTGTTTGGAATTCAGATGACCGGCGGAAGCACGACTTCGCCAGCGGAATGGGAACGTTATCGAAAGATGGGCGCGGTGGCGCGGATGATGCTGGTGGAGGCGGCGGCGAAACAGTGGAATGTGGATCCCACGACCTGCGACGTGAAAGACGGAGTGGTGCTGCACGGGAAGAGCGGGAAGCGCGCGACGTATGGATCGCTGGCGAATGCGGCGTCGCAACTACAGCCGCCGGTGAGCGTGCCGCTGAAAGATCGCAAAGCGTTTACGGTGATTGGAAAATCCACGCGCAGGCTGGATACCCCGTCGAAGACGAACGGCACGGCGCAGTTTGGTTTGGATGTGAATATTCCAGGAATGCTGACGGCGGTGGTGCTGCGGCCGCCGGTGTTTGGCGGGACGGTGAAAACGCTGGACGCAAGCGAGGCGCTGAAAATAGCGGGCGTGAAAGCGGTGGAAAAGGTTCCGTCCGGCGTGGCAGTGATCGCGACGGGATTCTGGCCCGCGAAATTGGGGCGGGACAAACTGAAAGTTGAGTGGGATCTGGGGGCGAACGCGGGAATTTCCACGGAGCAGATGCTGCGGGATTTTTCGGAGACGAGCAAGAAGCCGGGCGCGGTGGCGAAAAAAACCGGCGATCCGGCGGCGGCGCTGCAATCGGCGGCGAAGACGATCACGGCGGAGTACGACGTTCCGTACCTGGCGCACGCGATGATGGAGCCACTGAATTGCGTGGTGGATTTGCGCGAGGGTAGTTGCGAGATCTGGACGGGAACGCAATTTGAAACTGTGGACCGGGCAGCGGCGGCGAAAACCGCGGGGCTGGATCCGGAGAAAGTAAAACTCAATACGACGCTGCTGGGAGGAGGATTCGGACGACGCGCGAATCCGGCTTCGGATTTTGTGGTGGAAGCGGTGCAGGTGGCAAAAGTTGCGAAGGCTCCGGTGAAAGTAGTTTGGACGCGCGAAGACGATTTGAAGGGTGGGTGGTACCGGCCGATGTGGCACGACCGTTTTGCCGCAGGGCTGGATGCGAGTGGCGAGCCGGTGGCGTGGACGCACACGATCGTGGGGCAATCCATCATGCAGGGCACGCTGTTCGAAAGCTTCACGATTAAAGATGGCGTGGACAGCACTTCCGTGGAGGGCGCGGCGGATTTAATTTATGGCTTTCCAAACCTACAAGTGGATTTGCACAGTCCGAAAATCGGGGTGCCGGTGCAATGGTGGCGCTCGGTGGGCCATTCGCACACGGGATTTTCGGTAGAGGCATTTCTGGATGAGGTGGCGCACGCGGGCGGGAAAGATCCTTACGAGTTGCGCCGTAAACTGCTGGTGAATCAGCCGCGCATGCTGGCGGTGCTGGACCTGGCGGCGAAAAAGGCGAACTGGGGATCGAAGTTGGCTCTGGGTGTAGGGCGCGGGATCGCGGCGCATTTTTCTTTTGACAGTTATGTAGCGCAGGTGATCGAAGCTTCGGTGGGGAAAAACGGCGAAGTGCGGGTGCATCGCGTGGTTTGCGCGCTGGACTGCGGCACTGTGATCAATCCGGATACGGTGCGGGCGCAGATGGAAGGCGGAATTATTTTCGGATTGACTGCGGCGCTGAAGACGGAAATTACTTTGAAGGACGGGCGCGTGGAGCAGAATAATTTCCACGACTACCAGATGCTGAGGCTCTTTGAGTCGCCGGAGATTGAAGTGTATATGGTGCCGAGCACGGAGAATCCCACGGGCGTGGGCGAGCCCGGGGTGCCTTGTGTGGCGCCGGCTTTGGTGAATGCTATTTTTGCGGCGACGGGCAAGCGCGTGAGGCGATTGCCGATTCGAGTGAGTGAGCTGGCTTAATTCGGGGGCGCGGGATGATGAAAATTCGGAGCAAGCACCAGATGCGGAAGCAATCTGGAAGCGTGGCGGCACCCCAATTATTTCTGGCGGCTTTGGCATGCTGCGTGGCGGGGGTGATGTTTGCCGCTTCTCGGACGACCGGGGCGGCGGCCAAGCCGGACGCTTCGGCTTCGCAGGCGGCGTTTCAGCAGGTGTACAAAGTTTTGACTTCGCCGCGGTGCCAGAACTGCCATCCGGCGGGCGAAGGTCCGTTGCAGGGCGACGACAGTCACGTGCATCTGCAAAATGTGAAGCGCGGCAAGGATGGGCACGGAGTTTCGGCGATGCGTTGCGATACGTGCCATCAAACGACAAATCTGGCAGGAGCGCACATGCCGCCGGGAAACCCGAAGTGGGCGCTGCCACCGCCGGAACAAAAAATGGTTTTTGTGGGGCGGCCGGCGGGTGAGCTGTGCCGGCAGATCAAAAATCCGAAAGAAAACGGCGGGCGCACCCTGGATCAGATTTTTCATCACATAGCGGATGACGATCTGGTGGGCTGGGGCTGGAATCCTGGAGAAGGACGCACGCTGCCGCCGCTTTCGCGACCGGATACGGTGGCGCAGTTGAAAATCTGGATAGATGGCGGGGCAGCTTGCCCGGAGTGAGACTTTCCTAGGCGTCGCCCGCGTAGGCGACCTTCATCCACTTTTTCGCTTCGGCGTCGAAATCATTGATGCTGGTGAGCTCGATACGATGCGTGATGCGGTCTTTCTTCTCGAATCCACCGGTATTGATGAGGCGCTTGGGCACTGTGGCGTTTTTCAGCGCCAAGCCGAGGTCAATGCGCGTGCGCGTGGTGGGCTTAACCTGCGCGACAACGTGCCTGCGATAGATCGGCACAATGGTGCTGCAGGGGGAAACGCGAACGTCGGAACCCATGATGTGCGCGAATTTTATGATTTCGTCGTAGATGGGACGTAAATGTTCCTTGGGCCCGGCGAACATTTGCTCGACGTAGTCGGGGGCGTGCTGCAAGTAATGCTCGGGGTTTTCTTCGCGAGAACTCTTGCCGAAGGAGCGCTCGGCGATCCACGCGGAGTAATTCGTTCCCAGGCCAAATTCTTTCTTGAGCCAGTCGCGGCGCTGTTTTTCGTCCGCGGGCCCTTTCTCTGTGGCTAGCTGCATCCACTCTTCCAGCGAACGACCGGTTTTCTTCTTCATTCCTTCGATGATGGACTTCACATAGCGCAGGCTTTTGTGGGCGTCGTATTCGGATTTGACGGTTTTTTTCGCGGGCATGGCGGTCCTCTTTACGGCATTGTTTTTGGGGCGAGGGAAATAATAACTCCAAAGGTTAGCCTGTCAAATGGTGTTTAACAGATGGGCGGGTCACAGAGGCATCCACTGCCTGAATCGTTTTACCATGCACGCGGAAGGCGGTCGGGATTAGAATGCCGACTGCGGAGGAGACCCATGCGAAGAATATTGTTGATGATGATGGCGATGTTGACGCTGGCGGGTGCGCTACGCGCGCAGGCGAAATTGTCGGTGCACTGGGAGGAATTGACGGCGGCGGATTTCCGGCAGGCGATTGCGCAGGCGAAGGGCACCTGCCTGCTGCCATTCGGGATTCTGGAAAAACATGGGCCGCATTTGCCGCTGGGCACGGATCTGTTGAACGTGCGGTACGCTGCGCTGCACGCCGCGGAGCAGGAATATGCGGTGGTGTTCCCGGAATATTATTTCGGGCAAATATTTGAGGCGAAGCATGAGCCGGGCACGGTGGCGTACAGCCGGGGGATGCAGCTGGAGTTGCTGCAGGAAACGACGGATGAAATGGCGCGTAACGGCTGCAAGAAAATCGTGATTGTGAACGGGCACGGCGGAAATGAGAGTTTGCTGCCTTTTTTTGCCCAGTCGCAACTGGAGAAGCCGCACGATTACGTGGTGTATGTGCAGTGGGGGCACGACGCGCCGAAGGGCGGGCCGGCGAAGAAGGATGCGCTGGATATGCATGCGGGGCAGACGGAAACTTCGGGGACGATGATTTCTCATCCGGAGCTGGTGCATATGGATCGCGCGGCGAGCGAATCTGGCGGCGACGAGAAGCGCGTGAACCTGCCGTCGGACGTGTATACGGGGATCTGGTGGTATGCGCGGTTTCCGAATCATTATTCGGGTGAAGGGGCTTTGGCGACGCGGGAGTTGGGTGAGTTTGAAATGAAGGCGTGGATTGGCGCGATTGCTGGAGCTACGAAGGCGGCGAAGGCGGATGATGAGAGTTTGAAACTGCAGAATGAGTTTTACGAGAAGAGTCGGCATCCGCTGGATACGCGGCCGTAGATTTGGATGGGTGAGTGTGTGGGTAATTGAGATTCGGGCGGAGGTAAGATTGGGCTGCGCGATGGATTGCGGAGCTTGGCTGGATAACAGCAGGTTCCTCACCCGCCTGGTAAAGGCGGCGGGTTCGGAATGACATGCTTTTTAGTTAGGCGACGGGTTAAGAATTAACTGCGGTGGTGGGTTGCGGAGCGGGGCAATTATTTGCGGCGGAGTTGGTCGATCCAGCGGAAGAGGGACTGGTCGTAGGGGGATTCGACGTCGAGGAATTCGATGCCCATGCCGATGCGGGGTTTGACGATGCGGACTACGGCGAGAGCTTCGACGGTTTGTTCTTTGCGGGTCATGGTGAGGCGGATGCGGGCGTTCAGCGCGAGAGGCTTGCTGGCGCAGACGAAGGTGCCGCCGATGGATAAATCCGAGGTGACACCGCTGGTAGTGGCGCCGGTTTCCAGGTCAAGAAGCTGGGCGTCGGCGGCGAACGGATAGCGGACGGAGTAGCGGCGGTCGCGAACGGTAATGGAGCGCCACGGACTTAGTGTCGGCCGTTCTTCCATGTAGATCAGGTTGCCCACAATCGTAAGATGTCTGCGAAGTGCGAAAACACAGCTGCGCCGAGGACTCCCCCCACTGGAATTGCTGTGATAATTGTCCCGCAATCGGGGGCCGGAAGGGCTAGATCCGGCAAGCGAACCGGCGAAAAAGGTAATAGCAAAATGAGCTTTCAGGCTGGCCCACCTGGGTGTTGGCGCTATTAGCCGCTAGGACAAAGTGGCTGCCACGGGCGGAGCGCGGCGTGAGACGGCGATGCTATCCTGCCAGTGTCACTTCTCTCTCAGGCGAAAAATAAAACATGCGACCGGATGGACTGCGGCAAAGCGATCGGGTGAACTTCCGCATGCCGGTGGAGGCCTCGTGGTTCGGCAACGGTGGAATCGCGCTGAAACGGACGGCGCACACCATGCTGGTGAGCCGCAATGGCGGCGTCCTACGGCTGACGGAGAAATTGCCGGCCGGGCAGGAGCTGACGCTGCGGCGCCAGCAGGATGGCGACGTGTGGAAGTCTACGCGAGCGCGGGTGGTGGCGGAAATTGACCAGGAACCGGACGGTTTTCTTTATGCTTTTCACATTCTGGAGCCGCGATCGGACTTCTGGGACATCGAGTTTCCGGCACCGAGCAAGGCGGAAGAAGCGGTGGCGCGGCTGCTGATGGAGTGCAGTTTTTGCCAGCGGCGGGAAGTGGTGTACCTGAATCCGCTGGAGCTGAAGTCGTTTGAAATGCGGAAGTGCGTGGCGCGAATTTGCAGCCACTGCGCGACGCCGTCCATATGGATCGAAGCGCAGCCGGAAATGCCGCCCCAGCCAATAGAACGTGAGGTTCCGCATGTAGATGCGCACGTGAATCCGCGGCGCAAGCGATCGCGCGTGAAAGCACGGGTGCTGGCATGCATCCGGCGGCGCGGCTTTGAAGAGGAAGTGGCGGTGTGCGAGGACCTGTCCAAGGGCGGATTGAGCTTTCGCAGTCGCAATCAATATTCGGAAGGATCGCGGGTAGAAGTGGCGGTGCCGTTCACGCCGGGGAGCAGCGCGATTTTTTTGCCGATTCGAATTGTATTTTCCGTGGCGATTCCCAGCGCGGGATTATTCAAGCATGGCGCGGCGTACCTGAGGACTCCTTCGGAGTCGGGCGCTTAGCCGGCAATTTCTCAAGTTGTTCGTGAGTTTGGCTTAGTCGAGAGCGGCGACGGTTTCGCGCTCGCGACGGCGGCGATGCAGGTAGTGCATGGCGATGTTCAGGTAGATCTCACCGCAGGGCGTTTCTAATCCAAGAACCATGGCTTCAGTATCCACGGTGCTGGCCAGGCCGGAATCATTGGCGTGAATCTCTGGCGGGAAAACTTTGAAGCGAAAGCCCTGATCGTTGAGCAGAGTAACCGAATTGCCGATGACCATGTTGGCGAATTCGCAGACGGTTTCGCGGACGAGCTGCTCGCTTGCAGGAAGCTCGGTGCCGGCCAGATGGCTGGCGAGGCGCACGGCCACTTCGGGAGCCAAATCCAAAATGATGCGGCCTTCGATGTCGCCTTTGATGGTGATGAGCGCGGCGACGCCTTTGCGACGATAGGCGTCTTCATCCATAGTGAGATCAATAATTTTCGCGGACGACTGCAGGCATTCGGAAAACACGGCGTCGGCGGCGTTGATAAACGGCTGGATCAATTCCATTCTCATGAGCGTTGCTCTCCTGCCAGCACGGCCGGGGCGTTGGGGGCCGTGGGATCGTCACTCAAAACGTAACGCAAAATTTCGTAGAGGACTTCGGGCTTGACGGGCTTTTGCACAAAGTGCTTCGCGCCTTTCTGCAGCGCGGCGAGAATATTTTCCTGATAGCCGACGCTGGAGACCATGACGATACGCGCGTCGCTGTGCTGGCGAACGATACGTTCGACGGCTTCGATGCCTTCCATCTGAGGCATGGTGATATCCATCAAGACGATGTCGGGCTTGGTGCGATTGAACTCGGCGATGGCGGTGAGGCCATCTCCGGCTTCACCGGCGACTTCCCCGCCAAAAGTTTCGATCATCTTGATGAGATTCTTGCGCGCGAAGACGGAGTCGTCCACCACGAGGTAGCGAACAGTCTTGTTGTCCTTGCGATGAAGGGCGGCAAATTGTGGCATAACAGTCTCCTTTAACCGGGAACCGATTCTTCAGCTGCGATGCGAAGAAACGGGAAGCGTCTCGGCTTTTTCAATCTTTTCCTTGTTTTCGATGCTGGCGCGATCGGCGCCGTACTGACTCAACAAATACGTAGCCATGCCGTCGAGCGAAACAATGCGGTTGGCGTAGCCGCGGGTGATGGCGGCGCGAGGCATGCCGCTGACGACGCAACTCTCTTCGCTCTGCGCGATGGTCATTCCGGAAGCGGCTTTGATGGCACCCAAGCCGGAAGCGCCGTCGTCGCCCATGCCGGTCATCAAAACACCAACGCCGAGCGGGCCAAATTCCTGCGCGACGGAATTAAACAAGACGTCCACCGAAGGGCGGTGCCCGTTGACGGGCGGGTTGTCATTTAAAACTACGATGTCGCCGCGAGCCATGCGACGCACAATCATGTGACGGTTGCCAGGACACAAAAGAACCCTGCCAGCGCTGAGCAAAGCACCGGAGCGCGCTTCCTGTACGTCGAGCGCAGAACACTCATCGAGGCGGCGAGCAAACATTTCGGTGAAACCCTCGGGCATGTGCTGAACGATCAAGATGCAGGACGCAAAGTCCGCCGGTAATTGAGAGAGGAGAAATTGCAAGGCGTTGGGGCCGCCGGTGGAGATGCCAATGGCAATGATTTTGTTGGGAGCCAGGCCCGGGCCAATTTTCTTTTTGGGAGACCGTGAAACGTCCGAGAGGGACGCCGCCAGCAATTTATGTCCGACGGCGCGCTTGGCCACTTTAATTTTGGCGATGAGCTCGTCGGCGATGGCGTCCAGATGACCGACCGCGGCGTCTTTCGGCTTGGCGACGAAATCCACGGCACCAAGGCCGAGAGCTTTGAACGTGGAATAGGCGCCGTCTTTCGAATGGGTGCTGAACAGAATCACCGGGACAGGGGCGCTCTTCATGATGAGGCGAAGAGTTTCCATGCCATCCATGCGGGGCATTTCCAGGTCGAGAGTGACGACATCGGGACGCAGCTCTTCGATTTTTTTGAGCGCGAAGGCGCCATCCATGGCGGTGCCGACGACTTCGATGGCGGAGTCGCGGGCGAGAATTGTGGGGATGAGTTTGCGCATGAGCGCGGAATCGTCCACCACCAGGACTCGAATGCGTTCGCTCACGCGATGGCCTCCAGGGGAAGAGCTTTCGCAAAGCGCGCGATGACGGCGGCGACGTTGAGAATGAGGACTACGGTGCCGTCGCCGAGAATGGAAGCGCCGCTTACGAGATCGCTGGAGACGATGTCATTGGGAAGGGCTTTAATGACTAACTCCTCTTCGCCGACGAGGGTGTCTACGACTAGTCCGAAGCGTTTTTCGGCGGAACCGATGACGATCACAAAGTTGGTTTTCTTCAGCGGACCGGGAGTGACGGCGTGAATTTTTTCGAGCCGATTCAAACGCACCAGCGTGAGGAGCTGATCGCGCAGGCGGAGAATTTCGCGCTGGTCCACCATGTGGATTTCCTGCTGCTGAATGCGAGTGATTTCGATTACCGAGGACAAAGGTACGGCGTAAAGGCGACCGGCCACGCGGAAAAGCAGGGTCTGGATGCTGGCCAGAGTGAGCGGCGCGCGCAATTGGATGGTGGTGCCTTTGCCAAGCTGCGTGTTTACGTTTACGGTTCCTTTGAGCTTGTCCATGACGGAGCGGACTACATCCATGCCGACGCCACGGCCGGAGACTTCGGTGACGGCCGCGGCAGTACTGAAGCCCGGCTCGAAAATGAGATTCAGCGATTCCTGCTCGGTGAGACGTTTAGCTTCGGCGGCTTTCAGAATTCCCTTTTCCACGGCCTGCGCGCGGAGTTTGGCAGAGTCCATGCCGCGACCGTCATCGCGGACCTCCACGACAACCTGCGCGCCCTGATGATAGGCGTTTAGAAAAACGGTGCCGCGAACGGGTTTGCCGGCCGCGAGGCGTTCGTCAGGAGGATCAATGCCATGATCCACGGCGTTACGAACGAGGTGCATGAGCGGTTCCGCGAGGGAATCGAGAATGCCTTTGTCGAGATCGGTATTTTGTCCGGCGATTTGCAGCGCCACGTCTTTGCCGCATTGTTTGGCGACGTCCCTGACGACGCGCGGAAATCTGCGGAAGAGCTGTTCGACGGGGACCATGCGGATTTTCAGCACGCATTTATGCAGCTCGTCGAGGACGCGGGTTTGAAAGGCCATGGCGTCGGCAAGTTTGGCGCGCAGGGGATCGCGGGCGTGAGCTTTCTCAAATTCGGAGAGCGTGCGATTCAACATGGATTTGCCGATGATGAGTTCGCCGACAAGATTCATTACCGCGTCAATGCGCGCGGCGTCCACGCGCAAGGAAGATTCCGTCATGGCGGCCACGGCGGTGCCGACTCCGCTGGGGGTGTTGACGGAGGTGTCCTCGGGGTGGTCGTGAGCGAGATGCGCCTGAACTTCGAGAAGGTCGTCGAGCAATTCGTGCTCGGGGGCTTCGGACGTGGCGGCCACCTCGACACGAATGCCGGCAACGATGCTGGGAATGCCGCAGCGCAGGGCGAGGACGTCTTTCGTGAGATTGGTGGCGAGCGCGGCCTCGACGATTTCTACGGTGGCGGCGGCAATGTTGTCTTCGGGACGAAGGGCGATGACCGTTCCACAGCCGTGGAGAACATTGCGAATCAACTGGAAGGCAGCGGCGCGCATGAGACTGTTGGCGTCAATGTGCAGCGCGATGTTGTAAACGGGCTCGCCGCGATGAACGGCTTCGGAAATCATCAGCTGCTCGTATTCGGTCCAGGCAAATTGCGCGGCAATTTGCGGTGAAGGTGAATCAGGGACGAGTGTATTCGTTTCGGGTTTTGGAGATGGCGTCTGGAGCAGCGCGGCGATCATGCCCTGCAGATGGGTGACGGGTGGCGGCTCGATGTTGCGCTCGTAGGCAGAAAGCATGGCGCCGAAATTGTCGGCGGCGGCAAGAACGATTTCAGCGATGCCCGCGCCGCGCGCTTGCACGACCTGAGGGGTGAGCGCGTCTTCCAGCTCGTGAGCAAGCTCGCTGAGTTTGGCAAAACCGCAGGCGGCGGAATCACCCTTCAAGGTGTGGACGGCGCGACGAACGTTGCGCAGGACTTCTTCATCGCCTGGGCGAGCTTCGAGCTGCAGGCCGCCTTCATTCAGGGCCTGAAGCAGTTCGTAAGCGCTCTCAAAAAAGAGCGCGCGCAGCTCGGCTCCGCGATCTTCGGGCGTTTGACTCACGACTTCCCTTCCAGGCGCTGGTAGGCAGTACCGTTATTTTCGTGTACCATCTTGAATTTCTGGGTGAGGCCAAAAAGGCTTTCGGCGTGACCGACAAACAAATAGCCGCCGGGATTGAGGCAGTGCCAGAACTTGTCTATCAATCTTTTTTGTTCGGCCTCGTCAAAATAGATCATGACGTTGCGGCACAGGATGATGTCGTTGCGGCGAGGAAGAAATTCGGTCTTGAGATTGTGGAAGTCGAACTGGACCAATTCTTTCAACTGTTTTTTGACGGTGTACTTGTCCGCAGTTTTTTCGAAGTAGCGCAGGCGGCAAGTGTAATCCACGGGCTCCATCTGGGTATTGGTGTAGGAGCCTTCCTGGCCGGCGCGCAGGCTGGCGTAGCTAATGTCGGAGGCGACGATCTCTAGCTTCCAGGGCGGCGGAATCAGCGGCTTGGGTGTGGGCATCTCAAACGGAAGCGGATTGCGCAGGTAGTAGTAGGCCAGCGCATCGCTGATGAGAATGGCGACGGAGTAGGGTTCCTGGCCGGCGGAACAACCGGCGCTCCAGACGCGGAGATGGAAATCGCGGCGTTCCTGCTTGCGGCGGAGAATTTCTTCGAGTACGGATTTTTGCAGCAGGTCGAGCTGCGGGCGGTTGCGGAAGAAACTGGTTTCGTTGACGGTAAGATTTTCGAGCAACAGCGCGAGCTCGGGGCGGCCTTCGCGGCTGGTCAACAGGCGGTAATAAGCATAAAAAGAATCGAGCTGGCAGACTTTCAAGCGGCGCTGCAGACGATCTTTCAGAAAATGAGAGCGGCGCTCGTCAAAGAACATGCCACATTCCTGGTAGACGAGCGTCTGCAATAGTTTGAGTTCGGCATCCGTCAACTGGACCGGTACGGCGATCGTTCCCATTTCGCTGTGTAGCCTTTCCCCAGCGCCTTGCTGAAGCAAAAGAAAAACTATTTCGACATCGCGAGCGTTTCAGCAGCTTGTTCCAGGCCCCGAAGATTGGGCTGGTGCATCAACTTGGTGATATCCAGCAGGATCACAAGGCGGCCTTTCAATTTGGCGACGCCGGTGACGTAACCGGACTCACCTTCAGCAAAAACTGAACCGGGAGCCTCGATGTCGGCGGGCGGTATTTTCAAAACTTCCGAGGCAGCATTTACGATGAGTCCGACCAGCTTGTTGTCTATCTCCACGACGAGGATGCGATTTTTTTTGTCGGCGACGGTGTAGACCTGGCCGAAGCGCTTACGCAGGTCCATCACGGGAATGATCTTGCCGCGCAGATTGATGACCCCTTCGATAATTTCCGGGGCGCTGGGAACGGCGGTGATTTCCGGGACGCGCACGATTTCGCGCACGGAGCCGATACGCACACCGTACGTTTCGTTGCCGATCCGGAAACCAACTACTTGTAAGTCTTTCTCCATCCCAGGTCTCCGGCGGTTCAGGAACGGGTGAGCTCGGCGTATTCGAACTCGTCCGACTCACGAGTATTTTCAGCCGGGCGTCGCGGTGTTGATTTTTCCGTGCGCCGAGGGCGGGCATGGACGGAACGGTCGAGGGCAAAGCGATCCATGCTGTCTAGGAGATTGCGAGAGAGTTTCAGCATCTGCTCGGCGGCGGCGGAGAGTTCGGTGGAGCTGGAAGCGGATTGCTGCACCAGCTCGCGCATCTTGTCCATGGCGCGAACCACGGCTTGAGCGCCGGAGGCTTGCTCTTCCACGGCGGAATTAATTTCCTGAGTAATTTCGGTGAGGCGGCTGGTGGCTTTGGCGATTTGAGAAGAGCCGACGGACTGTTCGTTAGTGGCGGCGCCAATTTCCTGGGAGAATTTGTAAACTTCGGTGACGACGTTCTCGATTTTGTGCAACGCCGCGCCCAGATCGTTGCCAAGGCTGAGGCCCTCTTCGACGATGCGGGTGCTGCGCTCCATATTTTCGACGGCCTGGCGCGCTTCGCGCTGGATGCTTTGGATGAGGTCAGCGATTTCCTTAGTGGACTGGGTGGATTTTTCGGCCAGCTTGCGAACTTCATCCGCAACCACGGCAAATCCGAGGCCGTGCTCTCCGGCGCGGGCGGCTTCGATGGCGGCGTTGAGCGCAAGCAGGTTGGTTTGCTCGGCGAGATCGTCTATGACCTCGATGATCTTGCCGATGTCGTCGGCGCGATGGCCAAGCACGTTGATAATTTCTGCGGAAGACTGGATGGCGTGATTGGTGCGATTCAGGCCGTCAGTGGCTTTCTCCATGGTCTGGATGCCGGTGACGACTTCTTCACGGGAACGATTGGCGATGTCCAGCAAAACTTTGGCGGTGTCGGCCACGCGCTGAATGGAGGTGACCATCTGATCTATGGATGCGGAGGTTTCGGCGACGCTGGAAGCCTGCACCTGAGTATTCTTCACCACGTTCTGCACGTTGATGCTCATTTCGTGCATGGTGCTGGTGACTTCTTCGATGGCGGAAGATGCCTGCACGCTGACTTTGGCGGATTCGTCGGCGGCTCCCGCAACCTGATTGGAACCGGCGGAAACCTGGCCGGCGGAATCGCGCGTAGTGCGGACGAGGTCTTGCAACCCGTGGGACATGCGTAAGAACGCGTTGCCCAGAGTGTCGCGCCTGGAGCGCGGGGCGACTTCGATGGTCAGGTCGCCTTCGGCGACGGCCATGGAGACGGCAGCCATTTCTTTAAGGTAGGCGACCATATTGTTAAAGGTGGTGGCCAGCGCGCCGATTTCGTCGTTACGGTGAATGTCAATGGTCTGGTCCAGGTCGCCGGAGTCGCCGATTTCTTTGGCGACGGTAATCAGGTGTGTCAGCGGATCGGTGATGGATTTCGCCGTGTAGTAGGCGATCAAGAGGCCGAGGAGGATAACAAACAGGGTGCCGCCGACCGTGGCGGTGGTGCTGGCGGAGCTGGCCACGGCGGCAGAGCGCGAAGACTCATCGAGTGAATGACCGATGTCCTGAGTGGTGCGATCCAGGACGGCGGAAGATTTTGTGAGCCAGGAGCTGGGATCCTTTTGTAGATAAAAAATCTGGAGATCAGAGACGGTGGCGTCTCCGGCGTCTACCTGGTGGCGCTTGGCGAGCAGGGGCTTTACGAAATTGTCGGCCCAGCCGGCTTCCGTAGTTTCCACACTGGTGAGGGCGGTCTTTACGTTGGAGGCGAGCGCCGCAGCTTGACCGCGCTTGATGTCGTCGGCGATGTCGGAGAGGCCTTTGTTGACTCTTTCTTCGTCGCGGGGATCACCGCTTAAGAGGTAGTTATTTAGATTCAGGCGATTGAGCATGATCTGGTAGCGCACGGTCTCAATGGTGCGCACGCTTTCGAGCGCGGTGGAAGCATCGAGACGCGCGGAGCGCTCGCGAATTCCCGCGAAAATGTTGACGACGAACAGGCAGACTAAAATCGCCAAGACTGCGCCGAAACCCAGATACAACTTTTTACCAATCTTCATTGCGAAATGCCTCCGCTCGGGCCAAGCCGACCATCTTGTCAGACGGCTTCCGGCACACGAGTAACCTGTTAGTTTGCCAAGCCTTTAAATTCGAATTCGACGACCTGCGTGGTTTCTTCACTGGACGCGGCGAATTTCCATTCCTTCACGGCGTCCTGGCAAGATTGCACGAGGAGCGGGTGCCCACCGACGACGCGCGTGCTTTTCACGTGGCCGTCGGGCGTGACTACCACTTCAATTTTCACCCTGCCCGCAACGCTCATACGGCGTGCCAGCTCCGGGTAAACGGGAGCGACCTTGGCCTTAATCTTGCGTTTGCCTTCGTCGGTGGACGCCGCCTGCGGTAGTGCCGCGCTGGCGGTGAACAGCCAAGCGACGCTGAGCGCTAACGCGGTTTTCTTAACAATGCTTAGTTTCATTGAGCACATCCGTGGGAAGAGAGATAACCCCGCAGAGAGGAAGGCACGTGGGTTGCCAAGGATTTTTGGGTGTTTGCGCTTGGCGCGATGGTTAGGGTGGGAGGTTCAAGTGCTTGAAAAATTTGCTGTTAGAGGAATTCTGATTGGAGGGAGTGAGAAGGGGGTGGCGGGGATTTGTCTCATGAGCCGCAGTATTTGGTGTGGGGGTCTCAGGCTGAGACGTTGAAGACTCGGGTTGCGGTTGTATATATCGGATGATCGAAGGTCACTGCGGTACTGCCGCGGGTCATTCGCACTGCGAACGCACTGCGAACATCCGGACCCAGGCTATAAATCGAGCCTGGGGCACCCGGCAACACCCGTTCTAACAACACCATTCTAGCAACACGTCGCGCCAGAACGGTTGACTCACATTGAGACTCGCGGCTAGCGTGGTAGGTCTTGGGAGTAGTCAAGTTGAGACGCACGCAGTCCCCCTGAAACCCGATGCGTGGAACGAAGTCCAAGAGTGTGAGTCGCCCGGCACGTCGCGCGGGCAAGCTGAACGTTTCAGGATCGTCTGTGCGACACGCAGACGAACTGATGGAGCTTGCCGTAGACGCGGCGCAGTCACGTCAACTCCCCGAATTTCTGCAGCGCTTCGCGCAACGCTCGGCGCGCATGGTGAAAGCTGCGTGGGGAGCGGTGCTGGTATTTCGCGGGCGCGAAACGGATTTTTACGAAACTCCCCAAGTAAAACCGTTGCTTTCGCACGAAGGCCGAGGCTGGATTGTTTCCGCGGCCACGGAACCGCGGATGGACATGGAATTCCGCCCGCTGCCCAGCGAAGCCACCAGCTACACAACCAGTGGCACCGGGCAACCTACCGTAGCTTTCGTTTCCATTGCGGCGAGCGATGGTGAACGGCTGGGCACGCTGTGCCTGATCCGCAAAAAATCTCCATTCTCTGAAGGGGAAAAGCGCGTATTGCATGCGCTGGCGAGCCATGCGGCGCTGTCGCTCGAAAATTTCCGGCGGTTTTCGCAACTGGAGCGTTCGAAGCGGCAGTGGGTGGAAGACATTGACGCGATCAGCGATTACATCGTGGTTCACGATCGCACCTGGAAAATTGTGCGTACCAACCGATCGCTGTCGTCGCACCTGGGAGTGCCGCCGGTGGCGCTGGTCGGGGAGGCGATGAGCAGCTTGCGGCAGATTGCGGAGACGGGGAGCGAGCTGCCGTGCCCGTTCTGCCGGGACACGCAGCAGATGCGGGAAGAATATGTGGCGGCATCGAGCGACAAGATTTTTCTGGTGTCCACTTCGCGCACGCCGGGACTAACGGACGACGATATCCGCACGATCCATGTGCTTAAAGACATTACCGACCGGCGCGAAGCGGAGCGGCGCTATCGCGAGTTGTTTGACAGCATTCAGGAAGGACTATTTTTCGCCACGCCGGACGGACGATTTCTGGATGTGAATGACGCAATGGTGCGGATGCTGGGTTACGCTTCGCGGGAAGAATTGCTGCGGGCGGATGTGGGACCGCATTTGTATCCGGCCCCGGCGGCGCGGGAAAGATTTCTTTCGAAGCTGGCGGAATATGGCGTGCTACGAAATTACGAAGAGACGCTGCGCCGCAAAGATGGAACGCTGCTGCATACGCTGCAAAACATAACCGCGGTGCGCGACGCCAGCGGGCGAATTGCACAGATTCGCGGGTTGATGCTGGACGTCACGGAGCAGCGGACGTTTCAGTCGCAACTGCAGCGGGAACGCGACTTTAACCAGAAAATTCTGAATACCACGCAGAGCATGATCCTGGTGCTGGACACCGCGGGGCTGATCAGCTACGCGAACCGACGATGTTATGAGATGGGCTACCAGGAAAGTGATCTGATCGGGCACCGGCTGGTGGACTGGATTGAACCGGGGCACCGGCAGGATTTTGAAGGCGCTCTGGAGACTACGGCACACGGACAGCAGGTGGAAAATATTGAGCTGCGGGTGCGGCGCAGCGACAACTCTATGGGACACTTTTCGATTTCGCTGAGCCCGATGAGGGATGAACTGAAGACGGTGAACAGCGTAGTGGTGGTGATGACGGACATCACCGATGCCACGCTGCTGCAGGCCAAGCTGGCGCACAGCGAAAAGATGGCGACGATCGGGCGGCTGGTGTCGGGGGTGGCGCACGAAGTGAATAATCCGCTGGCGGCGATTCTGGGTTTTACGGATTTGCTGCTCGAGAATCCGGAAGTGCCAGCGTCGGCGCGCGAGGATTTGCAGATCATTTTGCAGGAAACGCAGCGCACCAAAGACCTGGTGCAGGATTTGTTGAGTTTTGCGCGCCAGCGGCCAGTGCAACGCGAACTGGTGAGCGTGAACAGCGTGCTGCGACAGACCATCAAGCTACGCAGCTATGACTTTGAAAGCCACGGGGTGGAGGTGGTGGAAGAGTTCGACGAAGCGCTAGCTCCCGCGCTGGGCGACGCGCAACAGTTGCAGCAGGTATTTCTGAATATTCTTAACAACGCTTACGACGCGGTGCAGGAAGCCGCGCAACGCGGGCGAATACTGATTCAGACCAGCCATCACAACAACGCCATTGAGGTGGCGGTGACGGACAACGGTACGGGCATTGCGGATCCGCAGCGCATTTTCGATCCTTTTTATACGACCAAGCATGCCGGGAAAGGCACGGGGCTGGGATTGAGCATCTGTTACGGGATTGTGCGCGCGCACGGCGGTGAAATTCAGTGCTGGAACAACGAGGGGCAGCCGGGCAGCACGTTTGTAGTGCGCATCCCGATGGCGGAGACGGAGCCGGTTACTCCCTCTGCAGTCGCGAAAGAGGTGGGGCGGTGAGCCTGCAAAGCACGCTGTGGACGGGCGGTCCAATCCTATTGATAGAGGATGAGCCGTCGGTGATCGCGTTCTTGCGCGCGGCTTTGGAACGGCGCGGATATTCGGTGGTGAACGCGGGTTCGGGTAGCGAAGGATTGAAGAGGCTGTCGGATGGACGCTATGCGGGAGTGATTTCCGACATTCGCATGCCGGGAAAAGTAAACGGCGCAGAAGTACACGCGTGGATCCAGAAAAACCGGCCGGAATTGAGATCACGAATTATTTTAATCAGTGGAGACACGGCGAACAGCGAGACACAAACTCTTCTGGCACAAAGCGGGACGCCTTGTATCGAGAAGCCATTCCGGGTGCAGGAATTAATGTCAGTGGTGGAGAAAACCTTCGGGAAACCATGAGCGACGATCTAAAAATTCGGTTATTAGTGGTGGATGACGAACAGAGTATCCGGCGTTTGTGCATGACCATCGGCGCGGCGCTAGGATTTGCGTGCACCGAAGCGGAGAGCGCGGAAGCCGCGCTGGCGCGCCTGGATGCGGATACCCCGGACCTGGTGCTAACGGATTTGAAGTTGCCGACGCAAACCGGCGCGGCGCTACTGAAACAGATCAAGGCGGCTTTGCCGCGTACGGAAGTGGCGATCATGACGGGGCACGGGTCCATCGAGTCGGCGGTGGATGCCATGAAACTGGGCGCGTACGACTACATCGAGAAACCTTTTCGCGTAGAGAAGATGCGGATGCTGCTGCAGCGCATGGCGGAAAAAGTTCGGCTGGTGACGGAAAATCAATTTCTGCGCGAGCGCGTGAACACGGAAGAAAATCTGGATGGGATCATCGGGACTTCCGCGAATATCCAGGATGTACTGCGGATGATTTCGCGGCTGAAGGATACGCGGACGCCAGTGCTGGTTTCGGGAGAAAGCGGGACGGGCAAAGAGCTGGTGGCGCGGGCGATTCATTTCCGGGGAGCGATGGCACAGACGGCATTTGTGGCCGTGGATTGCGGTTCGCTGGTGCCCACTTTGATGGAAAGCGAACTGTTTGGATATGAGAAGGGCGCGTTCACGGGGGCGATGAAGACGAAAGCGGGGCTGTTTCAGGCTGCGAATGGCGGAACGATCTTCCTGGATGAGATCGGAGAATTGCCGCTGGAAATGCAGGCGAAATTGCTGCGCGTGTTACAGGAAAAAGAAGTGCGTCCGGTGGGGAGCAACGAGAAAGTGAACGTGGATGTTCGAGTAATCGCGGCGACGAATCGCGACTTGGAGTCGGCGTATCGCGCGGGAACATTTCGCAAAGACCTTTATTTCCGGCTGAACGTAGTTACGGTGCACATCCCGGCGCTGCGGGAACGGCGCTCGGATATTCCGATGCTGGTGCACCACTTTCTGGACCGTTACGCGCATGGCGCGAACATGCAAGTAACAGCGGCGGCGATGAAGAGCCTGCTGCATTACGACTGGCCGGGCAACGTGCGCGAACTGGAGAATTGCGTGGCGCGCGCG
>JBBRPU010000020.1:0-22045 GCA_038227545.1 Candidatus Acidiferrales bacterium | reverse complement strand
TTACGAACCCCACCCTGCAAAAACCTTAGGGTGGGGCACCCGGCTGCATTGCCACATCCCGAGCGGAGACGCGAAGGACTTGCCGTTGCGTGGTTGACGCAGGCCAATTCGGCTCCTGCGGGCAGATGCGTCGTGTGCGATACTCCCTGGATTGAAAATTTTATTCATGAACATAGCAGGCGCGAGCAGGCAATGAGTTCGTCGCGCAAAGCTCCAGATGGGTGGCCGTACCTGGCGCTGACCGGCGGGATTTTGTGCATCGCGTGGTCGGCGATTTTTGTGCGCTGGACGAATATTCCGGGCCCGGCTTCGGCATTTTATCGCATGCTGATTCCCGCGCTGGTGCTGGCGCCTACGTGGTTTATCGGACCGCGATCTCCGCGCGTAAATCGAAAAACTCTATTAGTGATTGCGGTGGGGGGACTTTTTTTCGCGCTGGACCTGGCGTTTTTCAACACTTCGATTCTGCAGACTTCCGCGGCCAACGCCACCTTGCTGGGAAACAACACGCCGGTTTTCGTGGGGCTCTTTAGCTGGCTGATTTTCCGGCAACGGCCGAGCGGGGCTTTTTGGATTGGACTGCTGCTGGCGATGGCCGGTTGCGCAGTAATCGTGTGGGGCGACCTGGCGCGGCATTTCAAGCTGGGCTGGGGCGACGCGATGGCGCTGGCGGCGTCGGCTTGCTTCGCGGTGTATATGCTGGCAACGGAGCGGGTGCGGATGACCACGAGCACGCTGGCATTTTTGCGGCTGGCGATGATTTCAAGCGCGCTGTCACTGCTGCTGATCAATGTAGTGCTGGGGATTTCGCTGCGGGTGCCGCCGGGACATTCGTGGGCGGCGCTCTTCGGACTGGGACTGATTTCGCAGTTGGGGGGCTATCTCGCGCTGACTTACGCGCTGGGGCATCTGCCGGCGACCGCGGCTTCCATCAGTCTGTTGACGCAAGGACCGCTGACCGCTTTGCTGGCGGCCCTGTTCCTTGGCGAACCGCTGGCGGGGTCGCAAATTCTGGGCGGGGCGCTGGTGCTAGCGGGGGTGGGATTGGCGAATCGCAAAATGCGGCGGGGTGGTGAAGTTCCCGCCAACACGCTGGAAGTTTCTGAGCCGAGCTGATTATGTGAAACATGGCTGGCGCGAATCCGTCTACACTTCATCCGGCACGCGGAAATAGTTGCGCGCAAGAATTTCTGACGCGCTGGTTGTGAGGGGTGCTTATGCAAAACCGTTCTCTACTCTATGGAATTGGCGCGGTGCTGGCGCTGGCGGGCATGATCGTGACCGGCGCGTGGAGCCAATCTGCGGGTGCCGCGTCGGCGCAGTTCACGGCGGACGGCAAACTGGTGCGCCCGGTGGATTACCGGCGGTGGGTGTACGTTTCATCGGGGTTCGGAATGAGCTACGACGCGAATGCGGGTGGCAATGGCGAACCGGCGTTTACCAATGTTTTCGTGATTCCGAGTGCTTATAATTATTTTCAGGCCCACGGAAAGTGGCCGGATAAAACGATGTTCGTGCTGGAAATTTACGGGTCTACTTCAAAGGGTTCCATCAACAAACAGGGCAGCTTCCAGAAAACTTTCATGGGACTGGATGTAGAGGTGAAGGATGAGGCGCGCTTCGCGGACAAGTGGGCGTACTTCAATTTTGATGGAGAAGAGAAAAGCGCCAGCCGTGCGCCGGAGAAAAATGAGTGCTGGAAATGTCATGAGCAGAATGCCGCTGTGGAGCACTCTTTCGTGCAGTTTTATCCGGAGATGCTGAAGGTGGCGCGCGCCAAGGGAACGATCAAGCCAGGAGTGAAAGTGGACTAGCTTGCGAGTGAATCCCTGTGGCTTTATTTCAGAGCTAAAACTTCGACGGAATTTCCTGAAGGATCGCTGACATACACGGAGCGTGTGCCATCGCGGTGAGTTTTCGGCTCGCCAAACAATGACGGATCGCGGAGCAGCGCGAAATGCGGCGGATGCTGCTGCGGTAGCACGAAAGCAAGACGGATGTTGGCAAAGTCGAGCAGGGCCCAGGTCTCATCCTGATAGGCGACCTTGCAACTGAAATTCTTGAGATACCACTCGACGGTGCTCTTCACGTCGGTGACGGAAATGGCTACGTGATCCACGGTGTCAAACGCTTTGGGGTTGTTGGGTTCGGACACAGCTGCCTCTCGATGTAACCGCCGCAGGCGCGCACGAGCACGGCGTGCTAACGACTCACGAAGCAAGCTTAACCTAAGCGTCGCCGGACATAAACCGATCAGAGACTTCGGTAGGGGGACTTCGAAGGGGGATTCAGATGTGGGGTGCCCAAGGTTGCGTGGCCGACTTAGGGCATGAAGGGGCTTTCGGGGGTTGGGGAGCCGCCGCCGGTGTGCAGCAGGATGGGGATGAGGATGCCCGCAGCGACGGCGCCGGCGATGATTTTGAAGTGGGACAGGCCAGCCACCGGAGGTTTACCTAGCTTGGCGGCAAGGGCGCAAGTGGCGTGTTCGTGCCCGCGATGATATTCGGAGAGATCGGGGGAAATGGCGGGATTGCGGGAGTCCTTGACGGATACCTCGGGAACTACGTCGTAGGCGTGGCCTTCTTCCAGGGTCTTGGTTTCCTTGCCGGAGGTGGCTTCGAGATTGCCTTTTTGCACTTTGATCTGGAGGTCGCAGCTGGAGTTCATGGTGATTTGCGCGAGGACCGGGCGCTCGGACTTAGGCACGATGCGAACGTCGGAGGCGAAGATCTCGAAGGCTTCAGACGGGCTGGTGAGGGCTACGATGATGGTGCCGTGGCGCAACTCGGCGACCGCACCGTTGGGTCCCGGGAAGAAGGCACCGTAAGACTCGCCAACGAGCTCGAAGCGGCTCTGGCGGACGCGGATTTGCGCGTGGCCGTCGGACTCGGTGTTGACCACGTCGCCGCTATAGAGTGAGGAGCCGGCGCTGAGGTTCGACTCGCCAATGCGGGCGCCATCGGCTTCCACGACGACTCCAGTGGCCTGATTCTGCGCGGGATACGTGGGCATTGCGCCCAAGATGACTGAGGCCAGGCCGGCCAAAATTGCCTTGTACGATTGGTTCATAACTTCCCCCAGGCGGAAAACAGCGCCAGAGTGAAGAATAGATTGCTGGTTCTATAGGTACTAGAGCTATGTATCCCGGCTGTTTGGAACCCGCTAATTCCCGTTAAGACACCGATAAGGGCGCCGCTGAGGTGCTGGATTTGAGGTTGAAGATTTATGGGTGACTCACGTAACGAGGAAGCTTTTTTGGCCGAGGTGCCGCACAGACAATCGGGCGCGCAGCAACGATTGCCACTGGGCCGGGTCGGCGGCATACTCGAACGCATGTTGCGCCAACGTGGGGGATTCCGGTTATTAGTGATGGCCTGGGCGGGCGCGTTGATGGTGGCTGGCGCGCGGGCGGATGAGATCCGGCTCAAAGACGGAAAGAAGCTTTACGGCGTGATCGTGGCGTACGAAGACAACATGTTCAAAGTGAAGACGGACTTTGGATTTGTGCTGGTGGAGAAGGACAAGATTGCCGCCATCATCCCGGCCGGGACTGCGGGCACGGAAGCGCCGAAGGCGGCGGCGGCGGCGAAAAAGCCCGCCGAGAAATCTGAAGCTGCACGGGAAGTTCCTGCAGTATCCGCGGCACCGAAAAAAGATGGTCCGGCGGAGCCGACGAATTCTGGTACGGCGACGGACGCGAAAGCTTCCCGCGTGGAAAAAAATCGCACGGCTGCGAAAGGCACGTCGAACACTTCTTCGAACACCGCTGCCGCCGCCGTGAATTCTTCGGATGCCGCGAAGGCGGAAGCGGACAAGAAGGGCCACGCGGCGTTAGGCGAGGCGACTGAAAATGCGGATGCGGCGAAAGCTTCTGCGGCAAATGGCGCGGCGACGAGTCCGTCCGCCAGTGGAGCACCTGCGAAAACATCCGCCCCAGTGATTCCGACTGTGACCGCGGTCGCTCCGGCGGCCAAGCCTAAACCGATGCCTCCTCCTGCCAATCGGGAAAGTGTAGAGGGCAATGTCTACACCAACTACACGCACGGATTTCGGATGTATAAGCCACCGAGCTGGAAATTAATTGATGACGCGCGAAAAACCATACCCAACGCGATTGTGGCCATGGGGACGTCGAACGAATCCACGCTGATGGTGTTCGCCGAAGAAAAGAGTCAGAAAGCTCTGGAGGCTACGGCGGCGGATGTGGAAGCGCGGCTGCGCGATACTTACGGGAATTACCGGCGCATTTCGCAACGGAAGACGGTGGCGGGCGGATTTCCAGCGGTGGAGATTCATTACCGTGGGCTGGCCGACGATCACGACTGGTCCGGGACGCTGCTGATTGTGGCGCGCAGCGGGGATATGTTTTCGATTGTGGGGATGACGTACTCGGATACGGACCTGATCCAGATTCAGGAAAATGTGATTGCGCGGGCGATGGCGAGTTTGGAATTTAAGTCAAATTGAGAATGCGTAAACCTGCGTTCCGGGCACAATTCAGTTAGAAGCAAGCAACAGCAGATTCCTCACCCGCTGGAAAGGCGGCGGGTTCGGAATGACATGTTCGCGGTGGTGGTGACATGTTCGTTGTGGTGGTGACATGTTAGTGGTGTTAGTGACATGTTCGTAGTGGTGGTGACATGTTAGTGGTGGTGGTGACACTGGCTGGGATCTCACCTTGAGGGTGAGGACTAAGCGCCGCTGGCGTTGGTGGGTTCGGGCGATTTGCGGTGTTCGCGAATGATGGAGATGAGCGATTGCGCAGCGCGGGGCAAGCTGCGATCGCGCCGGTAGACGAGCCCCAGTTCCCGCCACAAATCCACACCTTCGACGTTGAGCAATTTTACTTCGCCGGCTTTTACCTGGTCGCTGGCAAAACTTTCGCTGATAAACGAGACTCCGGCGTCGGCGGCCACGAAGCGCTTGATCATGCCGATGCTGGGTAGCTCCATGGTGATGCGCAGACGCGAACGGTAAGGACGGAAAAGTTTGTCGAGCACCTGGCGGGTGAATCCGGTGCGCGGAAAAATGAGAGGCTGGGCGGCCACTTCCTCCAGAGTGATTTTGGAGCGGCTGGCGAGCGGGTTGCGGGTGCTGACCATGAAGCGCAGGCGGTCGCGATAAATGTGATGGACCTTGGTGTTCAGCGCTTTGATGGGCAGCGTGACGATGCCCACGTCTATAGTGCCGTCTTCGATACGCTGCAAAATCTTGTGACTGAAATTGCGGTAGATGCTGATGTGCACGAGGGGATAGCGGCGCTGAAATTCGGCGAAAATGTCGGGAAGAAGATAAAGGCAAGTGGCTTCGTTGGCGCCGAAGAGCACGGTGCCCTGCACCACATTTCCGCGGTCGGCCACGCCCTGAATGGATTCATCGCGGAGGCGCAGAAGGCGCTCGGCATATTCGAACAAAACTTCGCCGGCGGGCGTGAGTTCTACGGATTTGGCGGAACGGTCGAGTAATTTGGCGCGGTAGGCTTGCTCGAGCTGGCGGATTTGCGCGCTGACCGCGGATTGCGAACGAAAAACTTTTTGTCCCGCGCGCGAGAAGCTTTTCAGTTTGGCGACGTAGACGAAAGTGGCAAGTTGGTCGAAATCCATAAGAATGTCTGGCGGTGATTATAACTTATTTATGAATCCGCCGGAGTAGCTTACCAATCCTTTATATTAAGAATTTTTTATGCTAGCAAAACCGGTTGAGAAGATGGCGCTTCCGGCGCGATGGGCAGGAGGACATCGCGATCGCGCAGGTTTTCAAGAACAGGTGTCCAGGTGGCTTCGATGCTGCCCTGGAAATGAATGGGTTGCACGCGCACGAGTGGTAGTGCGCCGGGCCGAAGCAACAATTTCACCGCGCGCGGACTGGCGGTGAAGTAAATGTGCTCCTCGATGACGCGACGCAGCCAGGTTTCTTCGTTGGCGTCGAGTTCAGCCAGAGTCACAAAATCGCGATGCAGAACGTCTTCGGCTTCAGAGCGGAGGACGTAAGAAAGGCCGCCGGTCATGCCGGAGCCGAAATTCAGCCCCAGAGGGCCGAGAATGATGGCGACGCCGCCGGTCATGTATTCGCAACCGTGCTGGCCGACGCCTTCGACGACCGCGAAGGCGCCACTGTTGCGCACGCCGAATCGTTCACCGGCGCGACCGGAAACATAAAGTTGGCCGGAGGTGGCGCCGTAAAGCACGGTGTTTCCTACGAGAACATCTCCACGGCGTGAAGCGGCGCGGCCGGCAGAAATGGTGATGGTGCCGCCCGACAGACCTTTACCGACATAGTCGTTGGCTTCGCCGCGCAGGCGCAGCGTGACGCCGGCAGCTAAAAACGCGCCGAAACTCTGGCCCGCGGAGCCGCAATATTCGTGGGTGATTTCGCGCTGGGGCGCGCGGCCCTGTTTGTTTCGACGCATCAATTCCCCGCTCATGCCCGCGCCGACGCTGCGGTCGGAATTGTGGATGGGCTGGGATTTGGAAGCGGCGCTTAAATCTTCGGCGAAGATTTGAGAAGCGTCGCGAGCGGCGGCGTGTAAGGCCGGCTCCTGCTGGGGAGCGACGCGGCGCGATTCGGAAATGGGGACGATGAGCAGCGCGTCCATGCCAGAGCGCGTGCCGAGCAAATCGTACCAGCCGGAAAGTTCGGTGAGGGAGCGTACGCCAAGCTCGGCCATACGCTTGCGGACTTCTTCGGCGAGGTATTGAAAATAGGCGACGACCATTTCGGGCTTTCCGGCGAAGCGCGCGCGCAAAGTTTCGTCCTGCGTGGCGATACCTACCGGGCAGGTGTTGAGATGGCATTGGCGGGCCATGACGCAGCCGATGGCCAGGAGCGAAGCGGTACCAAAACCAAATTCGTCGGCGCCGAGAATGGCGGCGAGAATAATATCGCGCGCGAATTTCAAGCCTCCGTCCACGCGGAGAGAGAGACGTGAACGGAGGCCGGCGCGAACCAGGGTGTCGTGCGTTTCGCGCAAACCAATTTCCCACGGCAGGCCGGTGTTTTTGATGGAGGTGAGCGGCGAAGAGCCGGTGCCGCCATTGTGGCCGCTGATGGTGATGACATCGGCGCCAGCTTTGGCGACGCCCGCGGCGATGATTCCCACTCCCGCGCCAGAGACAAGTTTTACGCCGATGCGCGCGAAGGGATTCACCGCGCGCAAATCGTGGATGAGCTGCGCGAGATCTTCGATGCTGTAAATGTCGTGATGCGGAGGCGGCGAAATCAGCGGCGTTCCGGGCGTGGCGTGGCGAATGCGCGCGATGTATTCGGTTACTTTGCGCGCGGGGAGCTGGCCACCTTCGCCGGGCTTGGAGCCCTGAGCCATTTTTATTTCGAGCTCTTCGGCGTGGACAAGGTAGTCGGCGGTAACGCCGAAACGGCCGGAAGCGACCTGCTTGATTTTATTTGCGGCGGCGGGCTCGAAGCGATAGGTGGCGGGATCTTCTCCGCCTTCCCCGGTGTTGCTGCGACCGCCGAGAATATTCATGGCGACAGCGAGGGTGCGGTGCGCTTCCGGGCTGAGCGAGCCGAGCGACATAGCCTGGGTGCTGAAACGTTTCAGGACGGATGCGGCGGGCTCGACTTCTTCCACGGGAACGGGAGTGCCGGGGATGGTGTCGAGCAAATCGCGAAGGAAGACAGTTCCCTGCCGCTCGGATAATTCTTCGAAGGCGGAATATTTTTGCGCGTCGGGAGATTTCACGTGGGCGTGAAGCCGGCGAACGATTTCTGGCGAGTTGGCGTGAAGCTCTGCGCCTTTGCGAAAACGATACAGGCCGGAATCGCCGAGCTCGGGCGCTGCTGCAGCGAAAGCGGCGGTGTGCATGCGTAGATAATCGGCGAGTAATTCGTCGAGAGTTTTCTGGCCGGGAAAGTCGGCGGCGTCTTCGAAAAATTCGTTGCAGAGATCTTCGGAAAGACCCACGACTTCAAAGAGCTGGCTGTTGCGATAGCTGGCGATGGTGGAGACGCCCATGCGCGCGAGGACTTTGCGCAAGCCGGCGTGTACAGCGGTGCGCACGCGTTCGCTGCCGCCGGGTTCCGAAGCTTCTGCGAATTGATCGGCGAGATACGGGAACACCGCGCTGGCGCCACTGGCAACGAGAAGCGCGACGTGGTGCGTGTCGAAAACCTGGGCGGATTCGACGACCAGCGGAACATCCCACAGTCCTTCGCGCACCATGGCTTTCCAAACGGCAGCGGCAGCGAGCAGCGCCGGAAGCGCGGCGCGATCTTTGCCGATGGCGCGATCGGAAAGGAGGAGGAGGCCCGGACGTCCGCCGCTACTCAGAGGGGTAGTTGCTAGCTGAGCAATTGCGCGGCGCGCGCCCGGGACTCCCATGGCGGCATTGAAGGTGAAATCCAGGTGGAGAACGGGAGAAAATGTTTCGGTGAGTTCGGCGAGTTGGTGGGCGTTGAGAAACGGCGCCGGCAGAGTGACGCCGCCCTGGAGGCGAACTTCGAGGGACATGACGTGGGATTCGCGAAGTGGGTCAATGGGCGGATTGGTGACTTGCGCGAAACGCTGCTTGCAGTAATCCCAGAGCGAGCGCGGCAGAGTGGAGAGAAACGCGGGCGGAGCGTCGTCACCCATGCTCCAGTCGGCTTCTTTGCCGTGAACGAGGGCGGAGAAAAGTATTTTGAATTGGTCTTCGGTCCAGCCGGCGGCAGCGGCTAGACGCTTTGGTTCTGCGATATCAGCGAATTTCGTGGCTGAGCCGGGAACACTGGTGCTGGGCGGGCGGTGATTAACGGGAGCGCGATCCACCTGGGCAGCGAGACGTTTCAAAATGTCGCGCCAGCGAAGGAAAAGGCCTGAGGCCGGGTCGGCAAGAATCATTTCGCCGGGGCCGAGGCGCTGGCGTTCCGCGATTTGAGATTCATCGAAATCTATCAGGCCAGTTTCGGAGCCGGCCACCAGCAAGCCGTCGCGCGTGAGCGTATACCGCAGCGGGCGAAGACCGTTGCGATCGAGTTTGGCGCCAACAAAATGGCCGTCGGAAAAAATCAGAGCGGCGGGCCCGTCCCAGGGCTCGCCATGCTGCGAGACGGCTGCCAGGGCGGCGCGAACGTCACGCGAGAGATGCGGATCTTTTTCAAACGCGGGAGGAACGAGCGAGAGCATGGCCTCTTCGGCGGGCAGGCCTTCGAGTAACTTCAGCTCAAAGGCGTTGTCGAAACTGGCGGAGTCGCTGACGTTGGGCTCGAGTCCTTGAAACCATTGACCAACTTTCAGAGTCGCGCGCTGTTCGCGCTGTTTGGCACGCAGCCAGCGGCGGTTGGAGATGATGGTGTTGATTTCTCCGTTGTGCGCGACGTGGCGGAAGGGCTGCGCGAGATCCCAGGAGGGCTGCGTGTTGGTGGAGTAGCGCTGATGGAAAATCGCGAAGGTGGTGGCGAACGAAGGATCGCGGAGGTCTTCGTAAAATTGCGGGAATTGCCAGGGCGTGAGCAGGCCCTTGTAGACGACCGTGCGCGAAGAAAGCGAACAGATGTAGCAGCGCGGCGGGAGCGCGACTTCGGCGCGCTTGCGCAGAATGGCGAGGCGGCGCTCGAAGCGAGGCGGCGTTTTCGGGGTCAGCGGCTCGACGAAAAACTGCCAGATTTCCGGCATGGTTTGCAGCGCGCGGCGACCGAGGGAATTTACGTTTACCGGGACGCGGCGCCATCCCAGGATGCGCAGGCGTTCGCGCTCGGCGGCTTGTTCTATAGCGGAGCGGGCATCGGCTGCGACGGAGGCAGCGAGAAAGGCAAAGCCCAGGCCGAAAGTTTCGGAGAGTTCGATGCCCTGCTCTTTCGCGCGGGCGCGGAAGAAATCCTGCGGCAACGAGGTGAGGAGGCCGGCGCCATCGCCGCTGGCACCGTCGGCGTCCACACCGCCGCGATGGGTGAGGCGCTCGAGCGCGGTGAGGGCGTGCTGAACAATATCGTAGCCGGCGGGACCGCCGAGGCGCGCAATAAAACCGGTGCCGCAGGCGTCGTGATCGGGATGTCCCCAGTTGGGATGGCGGCCGCTGGGAGCTAAATCGGCGCGCGAAGACACAAGTGCGCGGTTGTCCTGGTAGCTTCGGCGCCCGGAAGACATACCTGTATATAGAGCCTGTACAGGTGGAGAGTAAAACTCAGAATTTGAATGCGGCGGATTCGGTTTTTGCGCACTGCCTGTAGGCAGATGGAATGTGAATAATTTGTAACGTGATGCGGTGGGCTAAAACTTTTGCGTTAGAACTTGGTGACTTCGGAGAAATGGAAGTCGCGGACTTTCATGGCGGGGACGATCATTTCGAAGGCTTCTTCGCCGGTGGCGCGCACGGCGGGGCCGAGTAATTCCACATTGCGCAGCATTTCCAAGAGCGATTGATTGAAGCGGAAATTGCGAACGGCGGAAACAACTTTTCCTTTTTCGACGAGAAAGAGGCCGTCGCGGGTCATGCCGGTCATGATTTTTTCGTAGGGGTCCACTTCGCGAATGTACCAGAGGCGCGTGACGAGCAGGCCGCGATCGGTGGAGGCGATCATTTCGTCGAGGGAGGAATTGCCGCCGGAGAACACGAGATTCATGGGGGCTTCGCCATATTCGTTGGGGAGCGTGAAGCCGTGGCCGGTAGGCGATTTTTTTGCGACCTTGGCGCTGTTGCGGGAGTAGACGAGATTTTTGGGGACGCCGCGATCAACGAGGTGAACTTTTTGGCGCGGGATGCCTTCGCCGTCGAATGGCGCGCCGAGTTGGAGCGGATGATAGGCGTCGTCGTAAATGGAGATATTTTTGCCGAAGAGCGGCTTGCCCATACGCTCGTTGAGGCAGGAGCGCTTATCCTGCAGCGCGGTAGCAGCGAAATCGTAAAAGAGAAACCCGACGAGGTCGAGGACGGCGGCGGGTTCAAGGATTACGGTGTAGCGCCCGACGGGAAATTCCTTGGGGGCTACCGCGAGGTGGGCCTTTTCGCTGGCGCGGGTGGCGAGTTTTTGTGTGTCGAAGTTTCGAACGTCGGCGGAATTCGCTTTGGCCCAACTGGCGGAAGGTTTTTCCTGCATGGTGATGGAAAATTCCGCGTGAGTTTCGCGGTAGGCGGCGAACAAGCCGCGAGAGTTGCCGACCGCGGTCTGATGCTGTCCGGTGGAATAAATTCCGGCGGCGACCTGGCCGTGCCTCACGGCAAGATCGCAGGCGCGGCGCACGGCTTGCGCGCGATCGTCCGGAGTTATCGCGGCAGTCTGGTGAATAAAACGATGCACGCGACGATATTTTTGCCGGCCAGGCATGGGGAGGAGCGAGGGATTTTTTGGCTGGCTGGCGGCGAGCGACAGAGCGCCCTCGATGGTGGTGCGCAGAGAGTCTTCGTCCACGCGGTTGGTGGTGGCGCGAGCGGTGCGGCCCTCGAGCACGGTGCGAACTGAAACAGTGAGGCCGTGTTCGGCGACATTCTGGTGAATGCCATTGTTGGCGAAGCGAGTCAGCGCGTCGGCGACCTCGTCCACGTGAACTTCGGTTTCTTCCACGCCGAGGGATTTCGCAAGGCGGAGGGTGGCGTCGATGATTTTGCGAAGCTCGCGCTCGTGCGAAAGTTGCACAGCGGAAAGATGACTCGGGCTCGCGAACGACGGTCGCGATGCGCGTTTTTTTATAGAGGCGCTCATTGATCGGCAGCCTGCTCGGAGAAGGCAGCGCCGATGTGAATATTGCGGAAGCGCGCCGGCGAAGCGCCGTGTCCGGTGCCCATGGTCTGCATGGGCTGGCCTTTGCCGCAATTCGGCGTACCCCACAGCGTCCAGTGGTCGGCGTTGCAGATGGCGTCGCAGGAATTCCAGAACTCTGTGGTGATGCCGCTGTAGCTGGGATTTTTGAGCATGCGGATTTTCTTGCCGCCTTTAATTTCCCAGCCAATCTCGGTAGAAAACTGAAACTGGTAGCGGCGATCGTCAATGGACCAGGAGCGGTTGGTCTCCATCAGGATGCCCTCGTCAGTGCTTTCGATGAGGTCGTCAAAATTCCAGTTGCCGGGCAACAGGCTCACGTTGGTCATGCGAATGATGGGCAGGCGATTCCAGCCTTCCGTGCGCATGGTTCCAGAAGAACGATCCAGGCCGATGAGACGCGCGGTTTCGCGATTCGAAAGGTAGCCGCGGAACTGGCCGGCTTCGATAATTTTGGTGCATTGCGCGGGGACGCCTTCGTCATCGTAGGCGAAAGTGCCGAGGCCGTGGCCGTGCTCGAGGCGCGCGTCGGCAACGACATTAACAATTTCAGAAGCGTACTTGAGATTGTTGACCTGATCGAGGGTGAGAAAACTGGTGCCGGCAAAATTCGCTTCTTCGCCGAGAACGCGGTCGAGTTCAATGGGATGTCCGACGGATTCGTGAATCTGCAATCCGAGCTGGCTACCGCCGAGGAGGAGGGTGCCTTTTTTCTCGGGGCATTGCGCGGCACTGTGCAGCGCGACGGCTTCTTCGGCGATGATCGCGGCGTTTTTCACCAGGTCGAGCGACTCGATCAGCTCGTAGCCGAGCAAAGCATGCTGGCCGCCGAAACTATTGGGATAGGAGCGCTTTTGAATTTCCTCGCCTTTGAAGGAAGTGGCGACGATGCCGCATCCGCTGGTTACTTTGCGCTGATGAATGCGGGAGCCGATGCTGGAGGCAAACCAGCTATCGGATTTGCGGAACTGCATGTCGGTTTCGGTGAGGGTGACGCCTTTAACCCTGCGCATTTCGGCGTCAGCATCGAGCAGGAGCGCGAGTTGAGTCTCCAGCGGAATTTCGAAGGGATCTTTGCGAAAGGGACTTTGCCAACTGTCAATGTAGGGCTGCTCGTCGGCCATAACTACGTCGTTGCGTTTGGCGGACGCGGAGGCTTTGGCAATCGCGACGGCCTGGATGGCGCAGCGCTCGACGCCTTCGCGAGTGAGGCGGTCGGTGGACGCGAATCCCCAGGCTCCACTGGCCAGCACGCGAATGCCGAGGCCGATAGATTCCGATTGCGCGAGGGTGCCGACCTTGCCGTTCTTGGTAGTGAGGTCACGCTGCCGCTGATGCATGACGCGGACGTCAGCGTAGGTGGCGCCCCGGAGGCGCGCGGTTTCCAGCGATCTGGTGCAAAGGTCCCACATAATTTTTGCTCGATGGAAGCAGCGTTAAGAAGTTTGCGTGAAATGAATCAGGGGCGCAAGACGCGCGCCCCGTGCAACCTGATGCGTGAAAGATTTCTGACCGTGAGCGACTAAGTGCCTTCCTGCCAGGATGCGAGGTAGTGCTCCTGTTCGGGAGTGAGCTTGTCGAGCTTGTGGCCCATAGTTTCGAGCTTGAGGCGGGCAATCTCTTTGTCGAGATTTTCCGGGACGACGTACACCTGCGGCTTGAGAGTCTTGTAGTTGGCGCGCAGATATTCAGCGGAGAGCGCCTGGTTGGCAAAGCTCATGTCCATGACCGAAGCGGGATGACCTTCGGCGGTGGCGAGATTTACGAGGCGGCCTTCGCCGAGCAAATAAACCTTGCGGCTACCTTTCAGGGTGTACTCATCTACAAGGGGGCGAACTTCGCGCTTGCCGCTGGACAATTTCTCAAGTGCGGGAATGTCAATTTCCACGTTGAAGTGGCCAGAGTTGCAGACGATGGCGCCGGGCTTCATGTTTTCGAAATGCTCGCCGCGGATGACGCTCTTGTTTCCGGTGACGGTGATGTAGATGTCGCCTTCTTTCACGGCTTCGGACATGGGCATCACGCGGAAACCGTCCATCACCGCTTCAATGCCCTTGACGGGATCGATTTCGGTGACGATGACATCGGCGCCGAGGCCCTTGGCGCGCATGGCCACTCCCCGCCCGCACCAACCGTAGCCGGCGACCACAACTTTCAATCCGGCGATGAGCACGTTGGTGGCGCGAATGACGCCGTCAATGGTGGACTGTCCGGTGCCGTAGCGATTGTCGAAGAAATGCTTGGTCATGGCGTCGTTGACGGCCACGATGGGATATTTCAGCGTGCCGTCTTTGGCCATGGCGCGCAGGCGAATGACGCCAGTGGTGGTCTCTTCAGTACCGGCGATGACGTCCGCAACGAGGTCGGTGCGCTTGGTGAGCAACATGGTGACGAGGTCGGCGCCGTCATCCATGGTGAACTGGGGCTTGTGGTCGAGCGCGGCACGCAAGTGAGTGTAATAGGTCTCGTTGTCTTCGCCCTTAATGGCGTAGGTGGGGATGTGGTAATCGCGATTTAAAGAAGAGGCCACTTCGTCTTGCGTGGAGAGCGGGTTGGAAGCGCAGAGCACGGCGTCGGCTCCGCCATCGCGCAAGGCAATCATGAGGTTGGCGGTTTCGCTGGTGACGTGCAGGCAAGCGGAGATGCGCAGCCCTTTGAGGGGCTGTTCCTTCAGGAAACGCTTGCGAATGGATTCAAGCACGGGCATCTGCTGCTGCGCCCATTCTATTTTGCGTTTACCGGCGTCAGCGAGCCCGATATCTTTTACATCACCTTTTTTCATTTCGGCGGTAGCCAATGGGAATGCTCCTTAATTAAATTTTGTCGGCGAAAAGAATCGCGCGAGGATGGGAGAAAACTTCGTGATACTTCCGGTGATCAAGTCAGCGAATACGGTTTAACGACGCGCGCCAACTTCAGCGGCGCTAGCGTTAGAGTTGGCTTTGACAGGCGCGCCCAGCCCCGCGGCTTTGCGCAAAGCGTCGGCGCGATCAGTACGTTCCCAGGTGAAGCCCGGGCCAGTGCGGCCGAAATGGCCGTAGGCGGCGGTCGCTTTGTAGATGGGGCGGCGCAGATCGAGGGTCTCGATGATGCCCTTGGGCGTCAGCGAGAAAAACTCGCGAATCAGCGAAGTGATTTTTTCTTCGGAGACGGCCGCGGTTCCGAAAGTTTCGGCCATCACGGAAACAGGTTCGGCGACGCCAATGGCGTAGGCGAGCTGGACTTCCGCTTTGCGCGCCAAGCCGGCAGACACGATGTTCTTGGCGATGTAGCGGGCCATGTAACACGCGGAGCGATCCACCTTGCTGGGATCTTTGCCGGAGAACGCGCCGCCGCCATGGCGGCTGTAGCCTCCGTAGCTGTCCACAATAATTTTGCGGCCGGTGACTCCCGCGTCACCCATGGGGCCTCCGATGACAAAGCGTCCCGTGGGATTGATGTGGTACTTGGTCTGCTTATCGAGCATTGCGGCGGGAATGATGGGCTTGATCACTAGGTTGGTGATGGCTTCGCGAAGCTCTTCGTTCGAAACTTTGTCGTCGTGCTGAGTGGAAACCACCACGGTGTCCACGCGAACGGGGCGGCCATCGCGATATTCGATGGAGACCTGGGATTTGCCGTCGGGGCGGAGGAAATCAACTTTTTTGGATTTGCGAACTTCTGCGAGGCGATGCGTGAGGAGGTGCGCCATCTGGATGGGCATGGGCATCAGCTCATCCGTTTCATCGCAAGCGTAGCCGAACATCAAGCCCTGATCGCCGGCGCCGCCGGTGTCCACGCCCATGGCGATGTCGGGTGACTGGCGCTTGACGGTGCAGAGCACCGCGCAAGTGTCGCAATCGTAGCCGTATTTGGCGCGGTCGTAGCCGACGCCGCGAATGGTTTCACGCACCAGCTCGTCGTAATTGACGTGCGCGGTGGTGGTAATTTCGCCGGCGACGACAGCCAGGCCGGTGGTGACCAGAGTTTCGCAGGCGACGCGACCCATAGGGTCTTGCTTCATCACTTCATCGAGTACGGCGTCTGATATCTGGTCGGCGATCTTATCGGGATGGCCTTCGGTAACGGATTCGGACGTAAACAGAAAATTTCGCAGGGCTTCGGTCAACAGATTCTCCTTCGTGTAATTGCCGGGGGAGTGGCAACGCCGCGCTCCCAGAGCGCGAATATTTATTATAGTAGCTACCTTCGAACGGTACCATCCGAAAAGCCAAGAATCAAATCGTTGAATTCAAATGCGTTAGACGGCAAGTGAACGGCAGGAAACTGCATTTAAATGCTACCCGGACGCGGGACTTGGGGAATCTCAGGCGTCATCGGTGTCGTCGAGCTGGATGCTGAGCTTACCTTTAGTCTTTTTGGCCATCAGGTACGACCGGATGAAGGGGTCGAGGTCGCCGTCGAGGACGCGATCCACGTCGCCGACTTCAAATTTGGTGCGGTGATCTTTGATGAGGCGGTAAGGCTGCATGACGTAGGAGCGAATCTGGCTGCCGAAGGAGATATCCAGCTTGGTTTCGTCGAGCTTGTCGGTGGCGGCCTGGCGTTTCTGGATTTCGAGATCGTAGAGGCGAGAGCGCAGCATCTTCATGGCGATTTCGCGATTCTTGTGCTGGCTGCGTTCGGCCTGGCACTGCACCACGATGTTGGAAGCGAGATGGGTGATGCGGACGGCGGTTTCTACCTTGTTTACGTTCTGGCCGCCGGCGCCGCCGGCGCGAAAAGTGTCGACGCGAATTTCTTCGGGCTTCACGTCTATTTCAATTTTGTCGTCAATTTCGGGAATGACAAAAATGGAGGCGAAGGAAGTGTGACGGCGCGCGGCCTGGTCGAAGGGAGAAATGCGCACGAGGCGATGGACGCCGGTTTCGCCAGTGAGCAAACCGTAAGCGTTCTCGCCGCTGAACTGAATCGTGGCGGATTTGATTCCGGCTTCTTCACCAGGAGTTTCGTCAAGCACAATGGCTTCCATTTTTTTGCGCTCCGCCCAACGCAGAAACATGCGCAGCAATATTGAGGCCCAATCCTGGGACTCGGTGCCGCCGGCGCCGGGCTTGATGGTCATGATGGCGTTGAGGTGATCGTTTTCGCCGGAGAGCAGCGTTTTGGTTTCTAGCTCGGCGATGTAGGTTTCGGCGTTGTGGAGCTCGCGATCGAGATCTTTCAGCAAATCATTGCGCTGATTGGCGTTGGTTTCTTCCTGCGCGAGATTGATGTAGGTCTCGATGTCCTCAGAAAGAGACGCGAGCTTATCGTCGGCGCCGACCTGATCTTCAGCGCGCTTGCGATCGCGCAGCACGGCCTGGGCGGCTTCCTGATTGCTCCAGAAATTGGGGTCGGCGATGCGGGCTTCGAGGGATTTCAGGCGCTCGCGGTGCTGCGGGGCGTCAAAGATAACTCCGCACAAGGGTGACGCGCTGTTTCATGCCTTCGTACTTGTGCTGCAAATCTTCAAGGATCATAGGGAGGAGCGCGACGCGACTGCATCGGGGACGGCGGCGATGGGCGATGCCAGAAATTCCACCGGGATCGGCAGGGTGTCGCTGGTGACATTTCCTTTCGAGAAAGTTGTGGCCAACAGAATAACGGAAACGAGCACGCACAGCCAAGCGAACCAATCGCCGAAACGGGTATAGATGGTGCGATCGGTGCGGAAATCGTAAGGCAAATCGGCTGCCGCGCGGACGTCGGAGGGCAGCGGCTCAAAAATTCTGCCGTAGGGATCCACGGAAGCGGTGAAGCCGTTGTTGGTCACGCGAAGCATCCAGCGGCGATTTTCAATAGCGCGTACGCGGGCCATGAGGAGATGTTGTTGCGCGGCAGCCGAGCGGCCGAACCAGCCATCGTTGGAAATATTTATCAGCAGATTGGCGCCGTCGGCTGCGAATTTGCGAATTTCGCCGGGGTAGGTGGCTTCGTAACAGATAAAAACGCCGAGGGAAGAGCCGCCCGGTAGAACGGCGAGGCTGCGCGTCTGACCTTTCCGAAAGCCACCGACTTCGTCAGAGACGTGATTGACGACGGTGTGGATCAGTGGGAAGGGCTCGTATTCCCCAAAGGGCACGAGATGGATCTTGTCGTAGGAAAAAACCCGCTCGCCCTTGTCATTGAAGAGGAGCGCGCTGTTGTAGGGGGCGAGAGCGTTGTGCCCGGCAGTACTCGCGGCGTCCGCCGGAACTTTCCATTCAATCACTCCAGCGAGAAAGGGATGGCCGAATTGTTTCGCGAGTCGCGACGCAAACTCCGCGAATCGCGGATCCTGATAGGAGAAGGGCGCGGGCGCTTCCGGCCAGACCAGCAGGTCAGGAGTATTTCCGGTGGGCGTGAGACTCCAGCGCGATGCTTCCTGCATGTCGGCGGTGTGCGTGGCAAACCAATCCGAGCCGTAGGAGGGGGCTTCGGGAAGATTCAGCTGCACGGCGCGCGCAACGTGATTGGCTTGCGAACGAGGAACCAGGCGCGGTGCGATGAGCAATACCGCGATAACGCCCGCGGACGCGGCGGCGAGGGTTGTAAAGCGGCGTTTGGCGGTGACCGACGGTCCGGCGTCGCACCAAGCCAGCAGGCCGTTGAACGCCGCGACCAAAAACGATACGCCGTAAATTCCAGTTACGGTGGTGATTTGCGCCAGGCCCAGATTTGCGGCGGCCGGATAGCCGAGCAGATTCCACGGAAAACTTATTTCGGGAAGGTGGGCGCGGGCGAATTCGAAAGTGACCCACGCAAACGGCGCGCCGATACAGGCGAGCTTGATGCTGTGCGTGGAGAGGCGGTGCACGGTCCAGGCGAAGGAGCCCGTGAGCAATCCCCAGGCAGCGGCGAACAGCAGCAGAATGGCCCAACTTCCCAGGCGCGACACTCCGCCATGAAGGGCGAGAACGGTGGCGATCCACGGGACGGAGCAGATGCAAAAAAACAGGCCGTGCAGGAATCCGCAGGAGAAGGCCATTTTCGGGGTGGCACCGAATAGAACAACCAGCAGGATGCCGATGCAGATCCACGAATAAATGCTGAGATAAAAACCGACGTAGGAGAGAGATAAGGCGGCACCGGAAACTGCGGCGATCAGCAGGCGCAAGCTTGCGGGGGTGTCTTCGCCCGGATGCGGACGAAGATACGATAACCAATTCCTTGGCGTCATCCGCGCTTCACGATGGCTCTGAAGCCCGCGTTCTCTAGGCCCTTCCTGGCCGCTTCGGCGGATTTCCTGTCGGCGTAAGGTCCCACCTGCACGCGGTAATATTTATTTCCGAGAGGCGCCATAACGAAGGCGGGGAATTTTTTCTTTTGCAGGCGGCGGGCGAGCTCGAGGGCTTCGGATTCTCGGCGGAGAGCGGTGACTTGCAGAGTGTAGCCGCCGGAAATTTGTTGCGCAGTTCTCGGCGAATCATTATTCGGAGCGGGCGAGTGGATATTGTTTGCACTCGATGGCGCAGGCTTCGGCGCAGTTGCGACCGGCGGCATGGCGGGCTTCAGATGCTCGTCGGTTTCTTTTTCTTTGTCGCTGCTGTACAGATCCCAGCCCGAGGTGGGCGCTGCAGGATCGGGTACCACGAGTTTTTTGGGCGGATGCTTAGAGTTGGCGTCGGACTTATCGGGGATGACCGGCTCCATCGGATTGTGCTGCATGGTCTCCGCGCCGACCTGGCCGGCATACTGATTGCGGCCCATCACGTAACCCAAAGTAAAAAAGATGCAGGAAAAAACCAGCATGAGCATGAACAGACCGATTACGTGCCGGCTGCCCAGCACACGATCACCCGCGCCTTTTCTTCCCGCTGACGCCATTTTTACCTTGTTCTAAAGTTTCGTTCTAACGTTGTACATGCGCTACTTTGTCGCGCCGTTGCCGAGGGCCCGAGTCCACTGGTTAATGATATCGATGGGCAGCGGAAATACAATCGTGGTGTTCTTCTCGACACCTATTTCGGTGAGGGTCTGGAGATAGCGGAGCTGGATGGCGGTGGGCTGGGTCTCCAAAACTTTGGCAGCGTCGGCGAGTTTTTGTGACGCTTCGAATTCTCCCTCGGCGTGAATAATTTTGGCGCGGCGTTCGCGCTCGGCTTCGGCCTGACGAGCAATGGCGCGCTGCATCTGCTCGGGAATGTCCACCTGCTTCACTTCTACTTTAGAAACTTTGATGCCCCAGGGCTCGGTGTCCTGGTCAAGAATAATTTGCAGCTTGGCGTTCACTTTGTCGCGTTGCGAAAGAATTTCGTCGAGCTCGAACTGTCCGACGACGCTGCGCAAGGTGGTTTGTGCGAGCTGCGAGGTGGCGTACTGATAATTTTGGACTTGAGAAAGCGCCATGTTGGCGTCCACTACGCGAAAATAACAGACGGCGTTAATTTTCACGGAAACGTTGTCGCGGGTGATGATGTCTTGCGGCGGCACGTCCAGGGTTTCAATGCGCAGCGGGATGCGATACAAAGTTTCGATAGGCCAGAACACCAGATTCAGGCCGGCGCTTTTGGCGGTTGGCAACAGGCGCCCGAGGCGCAAGACCACGCCGCGTTCCCATTCCTTAATGATGTAGAGAGAGTTCCAGAACCAGATCAAAAAAATGCCGATGATTACGGCCATGCCCATAAAGCCGATTTCCATGCTGTCCTCCGAATCGCGCGTGACGCGGACTGCTATTAACTGTTCCCCGTAGTTGCCGGCGACTGCGCCGGTTCGACATAAAGTTTTAAGCCCTCGATTCGCAGTACGCGCACAGGCGTGCCTTCAGGAGCAGGTTGCGAAGAAACGGCGCCCCAGAGTTCGCCGTGGATGCGAATCATGCCTTCCACGCCTTCGCGTAACGCCTGGACGGCTACGCCTTGCGCGCCGATAAGCTCTTCGGCGCCGGTCGCGGATTTCCATTGGCGCGAACGCAGCACCAGGCGCATGAGGAAGATGGTGAGCAACGCGAAAGGCAACGTGGCCGCCAAGGCGATTCCCAGGCTGACGCCGCCGTTGGTGAGTGGCGAGCGGATCAGAAACATGGCGCCCAGCAGCATGGACAAAACGCCGCCGCCGGCCAGCACGCCGTGACTGGTGTACTTGGCTTCAAGAATAAAAAATGCTAGCGCCAGCAAAATTAAAAACAGTCCGGCAAAATTTACCGGCAGCAGGTGCATGGCGTAGAGCGCGAGAACCATGCAGATGCCGCCAAAGACTCCCGGGGCGATGACGCCAGGGTGCGTGAATTCGGTGTACAGGCCCAGAACTCCAACGACCAGGAGAATGAAAAATGCGTCGGGAGCGACAATGCGAGCGAGGAATTTTTGGCGCGCCGACAATTCGAAGGGAACGATGACGGGACTGTCGAGCGCCAGCGTGAGCTTGCCGCCATCGAAGCGTTTGATGGCGCGGCCATTCAACTGATGCAGCAAATCCTCGCGCGAGCTGGCCAGCAGATCAATCATCTTCTGGTCGAGCATTTCTTTTTCAGTGAACGCTTTGGCTTCGGTGATGGCAGTTTCCGCCACGGCAGGATTGCGGCCGCGCGCTTCCGTAAAGCTGCGCAGGAAGGCCATGGCGTCGTTGCTGATTTTCTTTTGAAAGGTGCTGTCAATCTGCTGCGCGTAGCCGCCGATCATGATGACCGGGGAAGCAGCGCCGGCGTGCGTGCCGGGAGCCATGGCGGCAATATCGGCAGACAGCAAAATGTAAAATCCCGCGGAAGCTCCGCGTGCGCCTGTAGGGGAAACGTAAACTGCGACGGGAACGGGTGAGGCCAGGATGTGCTGAATAATGTCCTTCATGGAATCGCTCAGGCCACCGGGCGTGTCCATGGTGATGAGGACCAGGGCGGCGTGGCGCTGCGCGGCTTCGGCCAGGCCTTCGTCAATGTACGTGGCGAGGATGGGTTCCACTTCGCCATCGAGTTTCAGCTCGAGCACTTCGGTGGATTTATGCTCTTCGACCGCGGAGGCGGCGTTCGTGCGAAAAAGAAAGCTCATGGTCAGGCAGATTGCAAAAACAAAAGTAGCGACTACGCGCGCGCGGACGCGGCCCTTGCGCAAAAACCAAACTATTTCGGTACACGCACTCATAACGGACCCCCTTTCGGAGAACCTGCCGCGGGCCTGCCGTTTTGCAGATGCTCGAGCAGTTGCTTAGCCTGGGAATAATTTGGCGCCAGCGCCAGAGCTTTTTCGGCTTCGGCGCGAGCCAGCGCTGGTTTTTTCTGTTCGAGATAAACGCGCGCCAGGGTGGTGCGCACCAGCGCGGAGTCTCGCGTCTGCAAGGAAGCCAGCAATTCTTTGACGGCTTCAGCCAATTTATTCTGGCGGCGGGCAATGTCGGAGAGTCCCAGGGGCGCGGCGGCGTTGCCTTTGTCGCGGGCCAGGGCCGCGAGATACTCGCG
>JBBRPU010000019.1:0-22417 GCA_038227545.1 Candidatus Acidiferrales bacterium | reverse complement strand
GCTCGATCCTGAGCGTCATTAGTGCTTTCGGCGGCCATCCCTCATCCCCTATTGTTCGTGATATCGCTGTTCGCCCACCGGCAACGCCATCGGCAAGCGGTTCCCCGGCGGCGGCAGCGGGCAAGTCGAAAACGACGTGTAAGCGCACGGCGGATTCTCGAGCCGATTGAAATCCAGAGTCAACTCGCCAGCTTTCCCCGCGCCATTGCTGGGCAGGGAAGTGTACAAAAACCTGCAGGCTCCATATGTCGTTGAAGTGCTGGTGGTATCGCGCAAGATAAAAAATAACCTGTCCGGGCCGGTTTCCAGCACCGGCTCCAGCCGGTACGTCGCCCCCAGTAACTCAAATTCTGCGACCCCCGGCACCGGTTGCGGATCTTCCGTGCCCGCCAGCGTCACCAGCGTCAATATTTTTGGCGGATTGTTCGGTGTCCACCTGGCTTGCACGCGATAGCGCGCATCCGGCTCATACCACTTCAATTCGTGAAAAGTTCGCAGCGCTTCCGATCTGGAATCTTTCACCCGCAGCGCGAAACGATCGGCTCGCCGGATGACATACATATTCAGCGTTCCGACGGTGATGTGCACGGCGGCCTTGTCAGTGTTCAGATCGGTGCGCAACACTTGCGGTTTGGCCGGCGTGCCGCCCACCAGCAAATTTTCAGGAAATCCCTGTGGAGGTGCCTTCAGGGTGACCGTCGTATCCGTGAGCTCAAATACTCCGGCGTGCTCCGGAGCCCCCGCCACGCGGATCTTGTTATCAGCCGCCGCGCCAAAACTGTTCTCGCCCGCCACCAGCCATTCGAGGCCCGCTAACGACAACCATCCGTCCGGTTTCTGCAATTCCACCGCGTGTTTCGCGCGCCAGTCCAGAACTTCCTTCCGCCAAGATTCCGTATCGCCGGAATCAGCGCTCTCGCCCGCCACCACATTCATCAGCAGTAATGCCGCCATCACCGCAGCCAACGCGCTCGAGTGCATAACGAAGTATAACGCCAGATATTCCGCCGCCAAAATTTCCAATCTTTCAGGAATGCATGCCAGGCCTGCTTCGGCTATAGTTTCACGCGTTCCATGAACGAAACATTCCTTGAGGTGAACATGAAGTCGTTCTTCGCCATCCTTGCCCTGTTTTTCGTCGCCAACGCGCCCGCTCCACGAGACGCACCGCAAACCGACGGCTCCGCCTCCCAAAAAGCCGATGCCTACATCAACGCGGAAATGCGCAGCGAAAAAATCCCGGGTCTGGCGCTCGCGGTGATGCGTGACGGCAAAATCATCAAAGCCCAGGGCTATGGGCTAAGCAATGTCGAGCTCGACGTGCCCGTAAAACCGGAAACCATTTTTCAGACCGGCTCGGTAGGCAAGCAATTCACCGCCACCGCCATCTTGATGCTGGTGGAAGCCGGCAAGCTCTCTCTCGACGACAAAATCTCAAAATACTTCGCGGAATCTCCGGCGGCCTGGAAAGACATCACCATCCGCCATCTGCTTACGCACACTTCCGGCATCCCCGATTACGGTTCGGAGGAAAACACCCACAGTAAAAAAATGATTGATCTTCGCGTGGACTACACCGAGGACGAACTGGTGCGCCGTTTCGCTACCTTCCGGCTGGATTTTCCGCCCGGCTCGAAGTGGAGCTACAGCAATTCCGGCTATGTGATCCTCGGCGTCGTCATTCACAAAGTCAGCGGCAAATTCTACGGAGACTTCCTCGAAGAACATATTTTCCATCCCCTGCACATGGACGTCACGCACATCATCAGCGAAGAGAACATCGTCCCCAATCGTTCCGCGGGCTACCGGCTCGTCAACGGGGAACTCAAAAATCAGGAATGGGTTGCGCCCAAGCTGAACACCACCGCGGACGGCGCGCTTTATACCAACATTCTCGACATGGGCAAGTGGGACGCCGCGCTCACGCAGCAGACGCTGTTAAAAAAATCCAGCTACGAGCAAATGTATACTCCGGTACTTCTGACCGATGGCAAAACCTATCCCTACGGATTTGGCTGGTCCGTCGCCGCGGTGAACGGCCATCCGCTCATCGAGCACAGCGGCTCCTGGCAGGGTTTTCACATGAACTTCGCGCGCTATCCGGCAGACAAACTCAGCGTGGTGGTTTTCACCAATCTAGACAGCGAACATTCGGACCCCATAAAAATTGCCCACGAAGTCGCCGCACTGTACGTGCCGGAATTGCGCCCGCCAGGCGCGTCCACTCCCGCAAAATAAATGCTCACAAAAAGATAAAAGGCCCGCGAGAATATCGCGGGCCTTTTTTTTTCTACAGCAGCCTGGTTCGCAGTTATTTCGACGGCGTAACCACCAGCTCGTTCTTAACGCCGAACACGTTAGGCACACCATTAGCGCGAATGTTCGCGAGATTCTTGTCGCCCTCACTGTCCACCACGCCCACCAGAGTCACATTCCCGTTTTTTACGATAATGTGAATGGAGGGAACCGCCGACAGCGCGTATCGCGGCAATCCCGATTCATTAAAAATTGCCCGGTACACCGCACGCCGAGTCTGATCGTCCATCGGAGAGGTTGGCAGCACCTCAATGTTGTTCACCACTCGTCCGATGCCCTCGATGTTTTTTACCGCGCCTTCCGCATCTGATTTCAATGTCGGCCGCACCACCTGGCCTTCCAGTGTCACGGTGTCGCCGTCTATTCGATAGCTGAGGTTGTCAAATACCGAGTAGTACGGCAGCAGCACCAGTTGGTGCCGCACCTCGCGAACCAGATTCTGCCGCGACTTCGGTTCACTGCGTTGTTCCTTGGAGTCCTGTGCTTGCGCGCTGTGCGGCGTAAAGCTGAGCCCCGCCAGCAGCATAGCTGTAGCGAATATTCGTCCGCTCCTCATGATATTTCTCCTCTTCTAACAAGAATGTTACCCACGCTACCGTTAGATTCAAGCCGCCAGCCTTACGGGTGCATCCTGCCGGCGCCTGCGCCGGTGTTACGATACAACCAGTGCGCGCCTTGTCGCTATACCTGTCTAAAAAACACGTGTTGACTGGCAAAGTTGCACCGGTCGACACGCCCGGCGGTCCACCATGCTGCTGATCGCGCATCGCGGAGCCTCCGGACACGCGCCCGAAAACACCCTCGCGGCTTTCAAAAAAGCTGTTGCTCTGGGCGCTACTTTCATCGAGACGGATTTGCAGCTCACCCGCGACGCCCGCCTGGTGGCTATCCACGACGAAACCGTAAATCGCACCACCAATGGCAAGGGCGCCGTCCACGATATGACCCTGGCCGATTTGCGCCGGCTCGACGCCGGCTCCTGGTTCGGCAGCGAGTACGCCGGCGAACGCATCCCCACGCTTGCGGAAATTCTGGAATTCGCAAAAAAACACGACGTGGTGTTTTATCTGGAAATGAAACCGGGTGGCTCCTGGGGCGGGGAACATGCTCTGATCAGTACGCTGCGCGATTCCGGTCAGGTGGCTCGCACGGTGATCATCTCGTTCGATCCCAACATCCTCGCCACCGTCAGAAAAATTGAACCCACGGTCATGACCGCCCTGCTCTACGACGGCCAGGTCGAAAAGCCGCTCGAGCAAGCTCTCGAGATCGGCGCCCGGCAGCTCGCCGTTCGCGGCGACCTGGTGAGCCCCTGGCTGCTCACCGCCGCCCGAAAAAAGGATTTACAGGTGGTCTGCTGGACCGTCAATCACTCCGCGCACATGCGCGTGCTCATGGCTGCCGGAGTAGACGGCATCATGAGCGACTACCCCGACCGCCTCGCAGCCGCCAGCAAAAAATCCAAACCCAAATCCCTGTAACAAATTTTAGTTCACTCACTACAACTCAAGCCCACAAACAATCGCGTCAAATCACCAATCCCGATCTGCTCCGCGCGCGCATCCCCTCGCAACCCGACGCCACTCAACGCCTCGCGCACTACCTCCGGCGAAAAGTTCTCGCGCAAATTATTCACCACTGTTTTTCTTTTTTTCGCAAAACACTTTTTCACAAACTCCAGAAATTCCTCATCACCCCCGGCCGCCAACCCCAGCCCCGCCCGCTCTCCCGGCAATCGCAGCGTCACCAGCGTGGAGCCAACTTCAGGCGGAGGATCAAACGCCGCCCGAGGAATTTCCAGAACCAGCTCGGTTCGCGCATTCAACTGTGTAGCCACCGACAAATAACCGTACGCCTTGCTCCCAGGTTCCGCAGCCATGCGTTCCGCTACTTCCGTCTGCACCACCACATGTATTTCGTCTATCAAGTCCGCGAACAGAAACAAGTGATGCAAAATCGGTGACGTGATGTAGTAAGGCAGGCTGCCGTAAACTCGCATCCGGCGCCCGCCGGCCATCGCGCGCAGATCGCTTTCCAGAATGTCGCCGTGAATCACTTCCAGGTTTGCATACTTCTTCTTCAGCCGATTCAGGTGCCCGCTGAAATTCCGGTCCAGTTCGATGGCTACCACCGGAGCGCCAGTGCCCGCGAGGTATTCCGTCATTTCCCCGTGCCCCGGACCAATCTCGATCCAGCAGTACGCAGTTTGTTCTGCCTGTTTAGTCTTCTCGTCAACGCGCTCTTCGTTCAACGGCCAGACGTGAATCGCCTGCGCTATCTGCTCACGCCACAGCGAATCCGCAAGAAAATGTTGGCCAAGATGTTGGCGAGCCATTGATAGTTAGTGTAGCAACTCCCCGCAGCTACGCCGCACTTTGACCACGGCACACCGGATCGTATAGCGTAAAATCATTCTGGTTCGAACACCCCGGTTCGACTGGAGCGTCTTTCCCGGTGAGGCAATTTTGAGAATACTTTTCGCCGCCTCCGAAGGCCTGCCGTTTTCCAAGACCGGCGGCCTCGCCGATGTTGTCGAGGCGTTGCCCAAGGCCCTCGTGGCGCAAGGTCACGAAGTTGCCGTCGTCCTGCCGCGCTATCGTGGCGTCAAAGCGTCCGCAGTCGTCATGCCCAGCATTACCATCCCCATCGGCGGCCGCCTGCGCTTTCCCGCCATCGCCGACGGCACCATCCTCAACGGCGTGCGTTATTTTTTCGTGGATGACCCCGGATATTTCAATCGCGACGGAATCTACGGCAACGCCGCCGGCGATTTTCCCGACAACGCCGAGCGCTACAGCGAATTCTGCCGCGCGGTCATCGAAATCGCCAAGCACGTGTGGCCCACGGACGTGATTCATTGCCACGACTGGCAGACCGCTCTGGTCCCGGTCCTTTTGCGCTCCGCTTACGCCACCGATCCGCTGGTGAAGGACCTGCCGGTAATTTTCACCATCCACAATCTTGGCTATCAGGGACACTTTCCCTCCGCGGTCCTGGAACGCGCCAGCATTCCCACCGACGTCTATCATCCCGCCGGTATGGAATTTTACGGCCTCGTCAATTTCCTGAAAGGCGGGCTGATTTATTCCGACTACCTCACCACCGTCAGCAAAAAATATGCCGAGGAAGTCCAGACTCCTGAATTCGGCTATGGACTGGACGGCGTGGTGCGCAGTCGCGCCGACCATCTGGTCGGTATTTTGAACGGCGTGGATTATGGCGTGTGGAACCCCGACAAAGACAAATTGATCGCCGCGCGTTACTCCGCGAAAGATTTGAGCGGCAAGCAAGCCTGTAAGAAAGAACTCCTCGAAATTTTCGGCCTTTCTCCCGAACATCAGTCTCGCCCGCTGCTCGGCATCGTCTCGCGCTTTGCCGACCAGAAAGGTTTTGACCTTATCGCCGCGGCCGCCAATGAGTTGATGCAGGAAGATCTGGTCCTCACCATTCTCGGCACCGGCGAACGCCGCTACGAGGAACTCTTCGAAGCGCTCGCCAACGAATTTCCCGGCCGCATCGGCGTGCGCATCGGTTACGACAATGAACTCGCTCACAAAATCGAAGCCGGCGCCGATATGTTCCTGATGCCCTCACGCTACGAGCCCTGCGGCTTGAATCAGGTCTACAGTTTGAAGTACGGTACCGTGCCGATTGTTCGTGCCACCGGCGGACTCGACGACACCGTCGAATCTTTCGACGTGGAGCATGGCACCGGCACCGGTTTCAAGTTCGCGCCGTACACCGGCGCCGCGCTCCTCGATTCCGTTCGCCAGGCCTTGCACCATTTCACCGACGAACGTATCTGGAAGCGCATTCAGCTCAACGGCATGGCCAAAGATTTTTCGTGGAAGCGCCCGGCGTCTGAATATGCGAAGCTCTATAAGACGGCGCGGTTGGCACGAAACCAAATCTCTGTTGCGACATCTAATTAAAATACCCGAGGAGAGTTAGCGGCAGGCAAGTCGAGGCCAAGCCGCTGAGGACAAAGATCATGGCTGATAACATTCAAGCGGTAACCGATGGCAATTTTGAAGCGGAAGTGCTGACCGCCAGCAACGCGCAACCGGTAATGGTGGATTTCTGGGCCGATTGGTGCCGCCCATGCCACATGCTGGCGCCCACGGTCGCGGAAATCGCGCAGGACTACGCCGGCAAACTAAAAGTGATGAAGCTCAATGTGGATGAAGCCATCAACTCCGCCGGACGCTACAACGTTCGCGGCATCCCCACCCTGCTCGTTTTCAAAAACGGCCAGGTTGTGGAGCAAATCGTCGGCGCCGTCCCCAAGGACCAGATCACCAAAGCATTAGCGCGTCATCTGGCGTAACGCGTAGCTATTTATAAGCTCGCTGGCATTTATAAGACGGGCGCGTCGCACTCAAGTGCGCCGCGCCGCAATTATGTCATTCCGAACCCGCCGCCTTTCCCGGGAGGGTGAGGAACCTGCTGTTGCATCTGCCGATGAGCTCCAAACCCACCACTCGCTGCCGCTGGCCCAGCAACCCACTCAGCATCGCCTACCACGACGAAGAATGGGGCGTCCCCGTCCACGACGACCGCAAACTCTTCGAATTCCTCATCCTCGAAGGAGCCCAAGCCGGCCTAAGTTGGGACACCGTCCTCAAAAAACGCGAGCGCTACCGCCAGCAATTCGCCAAATTCGATCCGCAAAAAGTAGCCCGCTTCGATCGTCGAAAAATCGCCGCCCTCCTCAAAGATCCCGGCATCATCCGCCACCGACTAAAAATCGTCTCCGCCATCACCAACGCTAAAGCCTTCCTGCAAATTCAAAAAGAATTCGGCTCCTTCGACGAATACATCTGGAGCTTCGTAAATCACCAGCCGCTACAGAACGCCTGGAAAGTGTACAAGGGCGTCCCGGCCTCCACAAAAGAATCCGACGCCATAAGCAAAGACTTAAAAAAGCGCGGCTTCCGCTTTGTCGGCTCCACCATCTGCTATGCCTTCATGCAAGCCGTAGGCATGGTCAACGATCACTCGGTGGATTGCTTCCGCCACCGTCAGCTCAGTAAGTGACCCAAGTCGCGAGAGCATTCAGATTTTCAGGGAAATATTTGTAGCGAGGAAATCTGCTTCAGGGCCGGTTCGCGCCGGCGAGTTGCGCAAATTTCTTCTGCGTGGCGGCGCTGAATCCGGAAATAATCTCCAGCACGCGGCCCTGGTCGTCAATGACCACGCTGAGCGGTACCGCCATCTGGTCGCCCTCGAAAACTTTTTCAATCACCGGTACGCCACCGACAAAAATCGGATACTGGGCGCCCATCTTGTGCGCGAACTCGCCGACTTTCGCGTCCGGCTCCGCATCCACGCTCACGCCCACCAGATCAACTCCGTTCGCCGCGAGTGAGGCATGCAATCGCTGCAGCTCCGGCATCTCCGTTGCGCATGGCCCGCACCAGGTAGCCCAGAAATTCACCAGCAACTTCCGCCCCGGCTTCAGTCGCTGCTTCAACTGCAACACTTTCCCATCCAGTCCCTTCACCATCAGATCGGGCATGGGCTGCCCGAGGCGAATCTTCAGAGTCCGCGACGCCAGCTCGTCACTTGTCAAAGGATCAGGAAGTTTTGCCATTGGAACTTTGATTGACTCGGCTTTACCCGCGCCCTCTCGCAATATCAGCGAAGCATTCGCCGTCAGATCGCCAGTAAATTTCTCGACTTTGCCGTTCGACCACGTCACTTCGATAGACTGCGCTCGCTCATCCTGCCCGAGTCCGAACAACAGCCGCGGATCATTCTGCGAAAGAAATCCCGAGCCACCAGCCTTGATTTTCGTCAGCGTTCCCGCGGACGTTTTCACGTGCACCACTGAGCCGTAAGCGTCCCGCCCGAGGTCCTTCCCGCCTTCCAGACTCACGCGCAGCCACTTGTTGTTTTGCCCCACATTATTCCGGAACAGCATGTGGCTCTGCCCCTGAATGGTGGTCATGAACACGTCATAATCGCCGTCGTTGTCGAAGTCCGCGAACACCGCGGCTCGCCCGTCACTAATGGAATCAATGCCCGAAACGCCGGAAATATCCTGATATTTTTTTCCGTCGCGATTCAGGAACAACGCGTCGCGCTCATATCCGCTGAATGAAAATCCCTTGTCGAAAATCAGATCGTTCTGATCATTTCGCAGGGTACCGGTTTTTTTCTGCGTATTGTTTTGCGTCACGACCTGACGCCAGAACTGGCTTCAAGTATCTTTCATGGACTTGCCAGAGATGAACCCGTTCGGCGTATACAGGTCCTCCCAGCCGTCGTTATCAAAATCAATAAACCCGCCGCCCCACGCCCAGCCACCCGAAAGTCCGCCCACGTCCGCGGTCACATCCTTGTAGTGCCCGTCGCCCATGTTCTGGTACAAGCTGTTTCCCGCGGCCAGCTTCTTCAGTACGTTGTCTTTCGCGCTGGAATTCGGAAACAGTCGCGACAGAATTCGATTGCCCGCCGTGGAAGACATGTTCGTTACGTGCAAGTCCAGCAGCCCGTCGTTATTGAAATCTCCGAACGAAACGCCCATGCCGTTTCCGGGGTCCAGCACTCCGCGCGCTTCGGCCTCGTCGGCGAAGTGGTCGCCTTGGTTGATGTACAGCGCTTTTTCTCCGAAGTCATTCACCACGTAAAGATCGAGTTTTCCATCCCCGTTCACATCCGCGAATTCCGCCGCATAACTCCACCGCGGATCATCTACGCCCCACTTGGCGGCTTCTTCCTTGAACGTGCCGTCACCCTGATTGATGAACAGCAAATTGCGCGTGCCATTCGTGGCTTTAAACCAGGAGTTGGGCACCACTTTTCCGTACAGGTTGTAACTCGTCACATAAATGTCCGGCCGTCCATCGCCGTTTACGTCTCCCACCGCCGCGCTGAATCCCGTCGCCGTGCGCTCCACTCCGGCCTTCACGGAAACATCTTCAAAATGTAATTTGCCGTCTTCGCTGAAGTGGTTTTTCAGCAGCATCTGAGGCCCGGTGCTGGTCAGAAATAAATCTTCGTCGCCGTCGTTATCGTAATCCACGGCCACCGCGCCAACACAAGGCTCCGTCTGATCCACGCCGGTTTCGGCCGAGGCATCGCGAAAATGGCCGGTCCCATCGTTGAGGTACAGAAAATTGTGCTCGCTGCCGCACACAAATAAATCTACCCAGCCATCCTTGTTGAAGTCCGCGGCCACCGCGCCGCGATAGATAAAGCCATCACTTCCTGGCGTGCCAAACGCCGGCTTGGTAATCGAAATACCTGCCGGGATGGACACTTCAGAAAAAATGTCGGTGTCCGCCACCGTGGAATCGAAGGAGCTGAGTTTGAAGCCCGTGATCTGCCAGCGGCCTGCATCGTTGTAGCGCACCTCCGCTTCCATCGTCCCGCGCGCCCATTCCCGTTTCTGCTGCTGATCGCGTCCGATCACGTAAAAAAATATGCGGCCGTGCCCGAACGCGCCTGCGACCGCCGTGGGGACTTCCGAGGCCAGATCTGCCTTGGAAGAATCGTCAAACGAAGCCAGCTTCAGCTTGAAGCGCACATCCTCAATGGAAGAAAAGTGCGAGAGGAAAATAAAAAACCCGTCCAGGAATTCCTGTCGCGAAAGGGAAGTGCCCCCTGCATTCGCGGACGGCGTCCAGGCATGCGTAGAAATCCACTTGAGATCGCTCTTCGCCGCACCCGGTTGCGAAGGGAAGGGTGCCGCCGCCATGGTGTCGGCGAAAAACGGAGCAGTCTGCTCACGATTCAAGTCGTGGACCGCCACGGAAAGATCCAGAAGTTGATTAGCGAGCGATTCGGAAAGTTGCTCGGAAACTTCCAGGCCTTTCACTTCCACGGACTGCACGTTGGGCACGGACGCCTGTGCGGGCGATCGCGGCACAGGCTGCTGCGCACTCACCACGCGCGAATCACCAATCGTCAGGGCACACAACCACGTCAACGCAAGAGCGTGCGCGAAGAAAAATTTGAAACTGCTGCAGAGTGAGATGAGCACGACCCCCAGAGTTCATTTACAATAGTGCCAGAAAGCGCGACCAGCAATAGTGCTTTTGCATTACCCTGTAGTTGGAGTCTTGAGCCGCGCTAAACGCCGCGAACGCGAACTGTTGTAACCTTCCACTCACTTAATTTTTCTAAATGAAATGTATCCCGTCATCCAGGTCTCCGGAGTTCGCAAAACCTACGGCTCAACTGTCGCAGTTGACGAAGTGTCCTTCGACGTAAACGAGGGCGAAATCTTCGGCCTCATCGGTCCCAACGGCGCGGGAAAAACCACCACCATGGAGTGCATCGAAGGCCTTCGTACTCCGGATCGCGGCACCATCACCGTTTTCGGCCTCGATCCCTTTCGCCAGGTTTACAAACTACAAGACCGCATCGGTGTGCAGCTCCAGCAGGCCCAGCTGCAGAAGCGCATCAAAGTCTGGGAAGCCATAGACCTGTGGGCTTCGCTCTACAACAAAAAACCTGCCGACGCCGAGCGCCTTCTCGAACAGCTCGGGCTCACCGACAAGCGTGACGCCTGGTTCATGAATCTCTCCGGCGGCCAGAAGCAGCGCCTGTTCATCGCGCTCGCGCTCATCAACGATCCGGAAGTCGTCTTTCTCGATGAGCTCACCACCGGCCTCGACCCTCAAGCGCGGCGCGCCATCTGGGATTTGGTGCGCGGCATTCGCGACCGCGGCAAAACCGTTTTCCTCACCACGCACATGATGGAAGAAGCCGAGCGCCTGTGCGACCGCGTGGCCATCATCGAAAGTGGCCGCATCATTGATATGGACACACCCGAACAACTGGTGCTCCGCCATTGTCCCGAGCGCATCGTCGTTCTCGACACCGCCGATCGCGCGGCGGAAGAAAAATTTCGCGCTATCCGGGGAGTTCAAGCCGTGGTTCGTAACGATTTGCGGCTTACCATACGCGGTCGCGGCGAGGAACTGGTCACCGACGTGATTCATTGCCTCTCCGAAAATCACATTCGCGTTACCGAGTTCCGCACCATTCTCCCCAATCTCGAAGACGTTTTTCTGAAACTGACCGGTCGCTCCATCCGTGAGTGACTCTCGGGTCGCACAGTGAAAGCCAAAATATAATGCGCGGACTCCTCAAACTCACCTGGATCGAAATCAAAATTTTCCTGCGCGAACCGCTGGGCGCTTTCGGCACCATCGGTTTTCCCGTTTTGATTTTTCTTGTCGCCGGACGCATCGCCGGACGCCGCGCCTCCCCCGCCAACCTTGCCGCCAGCAGTTTCATCCGTGTAGGTCTCCCGGTGTTTGCCGCTCTTTTGATCGCCATCAGCGCCGTTCTCTCGCTGGTCACCATTATTTCCATTTATCGCGAAGGCGGCATCCTCAAGCGTCTGCGCGCCACTCCGCTCCGCCCGCAGACGATTCTCACGGCGCACGTACTCGTGAAACTGCTGCTCAGCGCCATCACCCTGGCCCTCTTGCTCCTGGCCGGAAAGCGTTACTATCCGGTAGGGGCCGACGTGCCGCTGTTTTCTTTCGCGCTGGCGCTGCTTTTCAGCACCTTCAGCATCCTCTCGGTAGGCTTTGTCATTGCCAGCATCGTGCCCACCGCGCGCTTTGCGCAGCCCATTGGCGCGATCATTCTTTACCCCATGATCGGTTTCTCCGGGCTTTTTATCCCTATCGAAAGTCTCCCGCCGGTCCTGCACGCTCTAGCGCGCGCTCTCCCACTGACCTACGCGGTCTCGCTACTACAAGGCATCTGGAGTGGCGAGCGTTGGTCTGCGCACCTCGGCGACGTAGCGGCCCTGATCATTGTTTTCACTGTGTGCACCGCGCTTTCCGCCAAAATTTTCCGCTGGGAATAGACCGCCGCCATTACCGTTGTGAATAAGGAAACACCCAACTGCATCGCCCGCGCAGCATCACGCAATGTGTCAAGATGTCGTCAGTACTTCCCCAGAATTTTTACCCCTCCACTGGGAGCATTCACTAAACATTGCCTTGGATTTGGCGGATAACTCCGTCCGAATCTGCGTGCGCCATGGTCACCACGCCGCCCGGCGTCCTGACCTGCGCGCACCTCTCGGCGATTCTCTGGAGGACGAGTGCGAATTAGACGTTCATTTGCGCGCCACCCCGCATGCGCTGCGGTATTGCCCGAATCTCAGGTCCGCTCATGCTGTTTCACTCGCCCCCTGTTCCTACTGTTTGCCTTAGCGTTGAGCATCGTCCCCGCGAAAGCCCAGGAAGCACCCAGAGACCTTGGCAGCACCAGTGTCGAAGACCTCATGAACATTGAGGTCGTCTCCGTCTCGAAGAAAGAACAAAAGCTTTCACTGATAGCCACCGCCGTTTTTGTCATCACTGCCGAAGATGTTGAGCGGTCCGGTGCCACTAACATTCCAGACCTCCTGCGCATCGTTCCCGGCCTTAACGTCGCGCAGGTCAACTCCAACACCTGGGCTATCTCCGCTCGGGGATTTAATCAGGAATTCAGCAATGAGCTTCTCGTTGTGGTGGATGGCAGAAACGTGTACGTGCCCACCTTCGGCGGCGTTTTCTGGGACGCGCTCGATCTACCACTCGAAAACATTGAACGCATAGAGGTCATTCGTGGTCCCGGTGGCTCTACTTGGGGAGCGAATGCGGTGAATGGCGTGATCAATGTCATTACCAAAACTGCAGCTAAGACGCACGGCGGCCTGGTCGTGGCCGGGGCTGGAAATCTTGAGCCGGGATTCGTCACTGGGCAATACGGCGGGAATTTCGGCAACAACGTTGACTACCGCGTCTTCACCAGATATTTCAACAAAAATCATATGGACGATCCCAACGGTCAGGATGGCAGGGACGAGTGGCACATCCTCCGCGGTGGGTTTCGCGTGGATGGCAGGCTTTCAAAAAAGGACACGCTGGTCCTGGACGGCGACATCTACACCGGCATGGAGAGGGACACGGTTTCGTTGCTCGCGTCGGTGACTTCCCCCAGTCTGGTCAAAACGATCACACAAACCAATCTTTCAGGCGCCGACGTGCGTGCGGATTGGAACCACAGCTACTCTCCCCGATCAGAATCCGCACTCGCTGTAGCTTATGACACTTACGAGCGCCTCGACGTTCTTCGCGAACAACGTCGCACCATTTCCCTGGACTTCCAGCACCACCTCCCCTGGGGCCGCCGCCAGGATTTCGTATGGGGACTGGGCTACCGCTACTCCGTGTCACGCACTGACGGAAATCTGACTGTTGCACTCAATCCTGCTGACCTGAATACCAATCTGTTCAGCGCCTTCCTACAGGACGAGATCACTCTCATACCAGAGAAGTTATCGCTAACCATCGGCACAAAACTGGAACATAACAACTATTCCGGTTTCACTCTCATGCCTAGCGCGCGCGTAACCTTCGCCCAGGACTCTCGACATTCTCTCTGGGCTGCCGTCTCCAGAGCCGCCCGTACGCCGGCTGAAATCGACGCCGCGGTGCGACTGAATTTTGCCGGCTTCCCGGGGCCCGGCGGGGTTCCTGCGCTCGCTGCCCTCATCGGCAATCCGCATATTAAGAACGAAGGCCTGCTGGCTTATGAACTCGGATATCGCGCCTCTTTTTCCGAGCGGATTTCCGTTGACGTCGCTGCTTTCTACAATCTGTACGATCATCAAATTACCACCGAGCCCGCCGCACCATTTTTCGAAAGCTCGCCTCTACCGGCGCACCTCGTTATCCCGCTTACCTCACAGAACTTCGGCCACGGCGAATCACACGGTGTCGAAATCGCCGCCCACTGGAAGATTACCGAGCGTTGGACCCTGAGCTCGGGCTACACCTTCGAACGAATCCACATGCACACCAATTCGTTCAGCCAGGATACCGGCACTTCGTCGGAAGTCGAGGGAGCCGATCCCCATGTGCAAGCACAATTGCGTTCCCACGTCTCCGTCACACCGAGCCTCGCCTGGAACGTCTCGGCCTACTTCGTGGATCGCCTCGTTGATCTGCAGGTCCCTTCGTACACGCGGCTCGATACCGGTTTGTCTTGGCGGGCGGGTGAACGCTGGTCATTGAGCGTGGTCGGTCAAAATCTCTTGCAGGATCGCCATCTCGAGTTTGTCAGCGACGTGGGTTCGCTTGCCACCCTCATCAAGCGCGGTGCTTACGTGAAATTAAGCTGGCGATACTGAGCGCCCATCGCATGGTCCCGAATCTCAACCCGTTAACAGGCCGTTCTCGCCACCTCTTCACGGCCGTTCTTATTATTTCTGCTCTCTCTTCGCGGACTCCGGCATCGGCGCAGGACTCGACGTCCGTCGAGTATCGGGTGAAGGCCGCATTTCTTCTGAATTTCGCCAGATTCGTCGAGTGGCCGCACACGGTTTTTCAAAACGACAAGACGCCCATCACCGTTTGCATTTTTAGATACGACCCCTTTGGCAGTGCGCTCGATGATATAGTCCGCGGGAAAACTGTCAATAATCGTGTGCTGGCCGCCCGGCGCGTCACCGATCTTCAAGAATTGCCTTCTTGCAACCTGGTTTTTGTCAGCGACCGCGAGGCCCGGCACCTGCCGGAAATCCTCGATAGCCTCAAAGGCGGCAGTGTTCTGATCATTGGAGAAACAGGAGATTTCGCGGAACGTGGCGGGAGTATCCATTTTTTCCTGGAAGACAATAAATTGCGCTTCGCCATCAATCTCGACTCCCTGGCCAGATCACGCCTGACCGTAAGTTCCAAGCTGCTGGCCCTGGCGAAGATCGTCCACGACCAGAATTTCCCGAAGGGATCTTGAATGCGTTTACTCCGCGACATGTCTATCCGGCGCCAGGTCCAAGGCATAGTCGCGGCTTCCTGCACGCTGGCCGTCCTGGTGGCTTCCGCGGTGTTCACCATTTACGACCGCTCTACCTTTCTCAGCACCAAAACTGACGATCTGCGGGGCTCTGCGGAAATGATTGGCGCCAACAGCGCCGCAGCTCTCCTCTTTCGTGATCCCAACTCTGCTCACGAAATCTTGAGCGCACTGCGCGCCCAGCCACACGTGGTTCATGCTTGTATTTATGATTCCCAGGAGCGGGTTTTCACCACCTATAGCCGCGACTTGGGGGACGTCAATTCTTGTCCTGCTACGTCGAAAGTCCACGCCGCCGATTCACAACATCTGCTGATGGTTCAAGATATCTCGCTCAACGGTGACATTCTCGGCGCAATTTACATCCAGGCGGACTTGACCGATTTGCATGACAGATTCATACGCTTTATGGCCGTTGATGCGGCGGTGTTGATCGTGTCTATCCTGATTGCTTTTATGTTGTCCGTCAGGCTACAACGCGTAATTTCCGACCCCATCCGGGAACTGGCGCTCACTGCCTCCGCCGTGTCCGCGCACGAAAATTATTCCATTCGCGCGGTGAAACGAAACGAGGACGAGATCGGCGTCCTCTTCGATCAATTCAACGGCATGCTCGGCCGTATCCAGGAGCGCGACGTCGCCATCCAGAAAGCTCATGACCAGCTCGAGAAACGGGTGAGCGAACGTACCGCCTATCTCAACGCCCTCATTGAGAACAGTCCCCTCGCCATCATGGTGCTGGATCAGTTCGAAAAGGTGCAGCTCTGCAATCCGGCGTTCGAACAATTATTTCAGTATTCCGAAGCTGAAATTCTTGGCAAATATGCGGACTCACTCCTGACCGATGCAGAGCTTCTCGGGGAAGCCGCCGGGATTTCCAGTCACACTCTCGGCGGCACGCCGATCACGCTGATAACGCGCCGCATGCGCAAAGACCAATCGTTCGTGGATGTCGAGCTCCACGGCGTCCCGCTATTCGTAAATGGCGATGTGGTTGGTTCACTGGGCATCTATCAGGATATTTCCGAGCGCAAGAGAACCGAAGCCGTCCTGCACCATGCCAAAGAAGCCGCGGAAGCCGCCAGCCGCGCCAAGAGCGAATTCCTCGCCAACATGAGTCACGAAATTCGTACTCCCATGAACGGCATCATGGGCATGACGGAGCTCGTGCTCGATACCGAATTGAACGCCGAACAACGCGAATATCTGAACATGGCGAAATTGTCCGCCGATTCCTTACTGACCCTGATCAACGACATCCTCGACTTTTCCAAGATTGAAGCCGGCAAACTGGAAATTGACGCCATCGAATTTCATCTCGGCGATAACCTCGGCGACACCATGAAAACTCTCAGCCTGCGCGCTCATCAAAAAGGCTTGGAGCTGGCCTACGATTTGCAATCCGACGTACCCGATGGCGTGGTTGGCGATCCCGGTCGACTGCGCCAGGTGATTGTCAATCTTGTCGGCAACGCCATCAAGTTCACCGAACGCGGCGAAGTCATCGTGTACGTCACCGTGGAATCCCGCACTGCCGACGGCATTCAATTGCATTTCACTATCGCCGACACCGGCATCGGAATTCTCAAGGAAAAACAGAACGCCATTTTCGACGCCTTTACGCAGGCGGACGGCTCCATGACGCGCACCTATGGTGGCACTGGCCTGGGATTGACGATTTGCTCCCGCCTCGTCGAACTAATGAAAGGAAAAATCTGGGTGGAAAGCGAAATCGGCAAGGGCAGCCGCTTTCACTTCACCGCGCACTTCGCTTTGCAGCAGAACTCCATAAAAAAAGTAGTTCCCAGCGACCCCATGATCCTTCGAGACATGCGCGTCTTAATCGTGGACGACAACGAGACCAATCGCCACATTCTGGTAAAAATGATGTCCAGCTGGCACGCCAAGCCGGTGGGCGTGGACAGCGGCGCGAAAGCCATGATTGCCTTACGTGAAGGTCATGGCCTCGGCAGGACGTACCAGCTGATCCTTCTCGACGCGCAAATGCCGGAGATGGATGGATTCGCGCTGGTCGAAAGTATCAAGCGCAATCCTGAATGGAATTCCGCCACCATTATGATGTTGAGCTCCGCCGGTCAGCGCGGCGATGCCTTGCGCTGCCGCGAGCTCGGCGTAGCCGCTTATCTCACCAAGCCGGTGCGCCAGGCCGAACTTCTTGACGCCATCCTGACCGCGCTGGGAACCCCGCCGAAAAAAGAGGCCGGCGCACAGTTGATCACCCGCCACTCGCTCCGTGAAGATCACGGTCTTCTTCGCATCCTGTTGGTCGAAGACAACATCGTCAATCAAATGCTTGCGCTGCGCATGCTCGAAAAGCGCGGCCACACCGTAACTGTCGTGAACAATGGAAGAGAGGCGCTCTCCGCTCTAGAGGAAAGGATTTTCGATATCGTGCTCATGGACGTGCAGATGCCTGTCATGGATGGCTTGGAAGCCACTGCGGCGATTCGCGCTAAAGAAAAAACTTCCGGCACTCACATCCCCATTGTGGCCATGACTGCTCACGCCATGGCGGGAGATGAAGACCGTTGCATCGCTGCCGGGATGGATGGCTATCTATCCAAGCCCATCCGTCTGGAAGCTTTGAGCGACATGCTGCGAGCCTACGCTCCTGTCTCAAGTGCAGCAGCGGAGTTGGAGAAACTACCCCAGCCTCTCCACTAGACTTCTGGCTGCTTGCGCGCACGCGCCGCCAAAGGTACGATTCTGTTTTGTAGCTTGCAGCCAAGCTCCCGCCGGCTTCTCTCCCTTGAAGGAGAGGGAAGCGCCAGCCGCCGTCTTCCAGCCGGCTGGTTTACATGCAATAGATGGACGTCTTAGAGAGGCCAGCATGAATTCTGTCGTGGTTGTGGGTGCGCAGTGGGGCGATGAAGGCAAAGGTAAGGTGGTTGACTATCTCGCTGGCTCCTTCGATTACATCGCGCGCGTCGCCGGTGGCCACAACGCCGGGCACACCGTCATCATCGGCAAAGATCGCTACGTGCTCCAGTTGATCCCTTGCGGAATTCTTCGTCCCGGCCGTCACGCCGTGATCGGCACCGGCGTCGTCGTTGATCCCGCCGCGCTCGTCAAAGAAATCGAAACGCTGGCCAAAGCCGGTATTGACGTAAAGGGCCGCCTGCACGTCAGCAATCGCGCGCACCTGATTTTTCCGTACCACCGCGAATTGGACAAAGCCGCCGAGAGCGCCCGGGGCGCCGACAAAATCGGTACCACCTCCCGCGGCATCGGCCCCGCTTACGAAGACAAAATGGCCCGCCGCGGACTGCGCATGTGCGATTTGCTCGACCCCGAGCTCTTTCGCAAAAAAGCGGCCATCGTGGTCGCCGAAAAAAATCGCCTCGCCAAGGGCGCTTATGGCGCAAACGTGGATTTCTCTCACGAAGTTGAAGAAACTCTCGCGCTGGGCGAAAAAATTCGCGAGTACATTTGCGATACCGCCGAGCTCGTCAACCGCGCTCTTGATGACGGTAAATCACTGCTCTTCGAAGGCGCGCAGGGCACCATGCTCGACATTGACCACGGCACTTATCCTTACGTCACTTCCTCCAGCGCCATTTCCGGAGGCGCTTCCACCGGTGTTGGCGTTCCGCCCACCAAACTCAAACACGTCCTGGGAATTTCCAAGGCCTACACCACCCGCGTCGGCTCCGGGCCTTTTCCCACCGAGATGCCCGACCTCGACGCCGAAGAAGTTCGCAAGCGCGGCAAGGAATTCGGCGCCGTCACCGGACGCCCCCGCCGCTGCGGCTGGCTGGATCTGCAAATGCTGCGCTACGCCAAAATGATCAACGGCATAGATTCACTGGTGATCACCAAGCTCGACGTGTTCGACACGCAGAAAGAAATTCAGGTGTGCGTGGCTTACAAATACAAAGGCCAGCCGCTGCACGAAATGCCCGCGCTCTCGGAAGAATACGAGCACGTCACCCCCGAATACAAAACCTTGCCCGGCTGGAATGAATCCACCTACGGCCTCAAAGACGCCAGCAAGCTACCCAAAGCCGCCGTGGACTATCTGAAATTCATCTCCGATTTCCTCCACGTCGAAATCGGCATGATCTCCACCGGCCCTGAACGCGACGCCACCATCATCCAGCCAACAACGCTCCTCTCCACCTGGCTCTAGCCGTACAGAGAATTTCTCTACCCAAGTTCGCACTCAGCTCGGAAGGCGGGTGCGGGTGTGCGGGTGCCCCAGGCTCGGTTTATAGCCTGGGTCTTGGAATGACGAAATCGCATTCAACCTCAAACGTAGTATCCCGTTGCATTTTCCAGAAGTCGCAACTTCGCCCCTCATCACGGGGTACCATAAATCAGGCATGCTAACCTTCGGACAAGCCCGCAAAAAAGTCATTGATCAAGTTTCAGAGTTGAACCTTTCCCCCGCCATAATCGAACTCGAAATTCACGCCGCTCTCGGCTACACCCTGGCCCAAGATGTTGCCGCCGATCGCGATTACCCGCCCTTCCATCGCTCTACACGCGACGGCTACGCCGTACGCGCTGCTGAATCCATTGCTGGAGCACGCATCCGTTGCGTAGGGGAAATCAAAGCCGGCGACTCTCTCACTGAATCGCTTGCCGAGAAAACTTGCCTCCAGATCATGACCGGCGCCGCCGTCCCGCCCGGTGCCGACGCCGTCGTCATGATCGAACACACCGATCGCAACGGCGACGAAATTCGCTTCCAGAAGGACGCCACCGCGCGCCAAAATATTGTTAAGAAGGGAAGCGAAGCCACCCAGGGTCAGACGCTGTTGCGCTCCGGCTCGCGCCTGGGCTATGCGGAACTTGGCCTCGCCGCTCAAATCGGCGCCACCAATCTCCGCTGCGCAAAAAAACCGCGGGTCGCAATCCTATCCACCGGCGATGAGATCGTCGCAGTAGACGCCGCTCCCGGCCCATTTCAAATTCGCAACAGCAACAGCGTTTCGCTGGCCGCGCAGGTACGCCAAGCCGGCGGGGAGCCCGTTCTCCTCGGCAACGCCGAAGACCGCGCGGAGAGTCTCGCTGAAAATATACAGCGCGGCCTGCACGAAGATATCCTGGTGCTCTCCGGCGGCGTTTCCATGGGCAAATACGATCTGGTGGAAGACGTCCTGAAAACACTGGGCGTAAAATTTTATTTCGACGCGGTAGCCATCCGCCCCGGCAAACCAGCAGTATTCGCCATGCTCAACGAAAAAGCCATCTTCGGCCTGCCCGGCAACCCACTTTCCACCATGGTCACTTTTCAGCTTTTCGTGGTCCCCGCCATTGATATCCTCAGCGGCGCGGCCGCGCGACCGCTCCCATTCTTGAACGCCACGCTCGGCGAAAACCTCCACGAAAAACCCGGCATGACCCATTTTCTGCCCGCCACCCTTAAATGGACCGGCACGTCCCCCACAGTTCACCCGCTGCGCTGGCAAGGCTCCGGAGACACCGTCACCATGGCGCAGGCCAACTGTTACCTGGTGGTCCCCGCCGACATCCAAACGCTTTCCGCGGGAGAAAATGTTAACGTGCTGATGCGCACAGACGTCTCCTGACTCCATCATTTGCCGAATGAAAAAACTCTCGCATTACGATAAATCCGGCAACGTCCACATGGTGGACGTGTCCGTCAAATCTCCGACCACCCGCACCGCCACCGCGCGCGGCCTCGTGAAAATGAAGCCCGCCGTCCTCCGCGCCGTCAAGCGGCTGCAGAATCCCAAGGGCCATCCGCTCGAAGTCGCGCGCATCGCCGGCATTGCCGCGGCCAAACGCACCTCCGAGTGGATACCTCTTTGTCACCCACTGCCGCTCACGCACATTGATGTGACTGCTGCCCTATGCCAGAATGGCGTTGAACTCCACTCTACTGTGACGACGACCGCCCAGACGGGCGTGGAGATGGAAGCGCTGGTCGCCGTTGCCGCCGCAGCCCTCACGGTTTACGACATGTGCAAAGCACTGGATAAAAGCATGGAGATCACCGGCATCGTGCTCGTCGAAAAAACGGGCGGGAAAAGCGGCGATTATCGGCGTCGTGCCAGCGCGGGTTCCTCTAAGAAATCCCGGACTAAATCTCGATGAGCGCCGCCGCCGCGGGAAAAAGCATCACGCTGCTCCTGGCCGACGATAATCCTCTGATTCGCGATCTCGTCCTCAAAGCGCTCGAGCCCGTTTGCGAAGTGGTCCTCGCCGACGATGGCGCCGACGCGCTACTCAAAGTGATTGACGCACCCCCCGACCTCATCCTCTGCGACTACAAAATGCCCGGTCTCGATGGCCGCCAGCTTTTCGAAAAGCTGCGCGGGCGCCAGTCCACGCGCCACATTCCATTTCTCTTCATGGCCAGCCGCGCCGACATCGAAGAGCGCCTCCGCCCGCTCGTGGACGGCGTAGAAGATTTCGTCACCAAGCCTTTCCTCGTAAAAGATCTGGTGCGCATCACCAAAAAAGTTGTGGATCGCCTGCATCTCGAAAAACTGCAAACCAAAGCGTCTCGTCCGGGAGTCATCCAGGGCCGCCTGGAAGAAATGAGCATGATTGACCTCATGCAATCTCTGGAGATGGGCCAGAAATCCTGCCGCCTGCTCGTCCAAAAGGGAAGTGAACGCGGCGAACTTTATTTCGCCGGCGGCCAGTGCCGCGACGCCAGAAGCGGCGACGTTGAAGGCGACGACGCCGTCTATCGCGTAGTCCTCTGGACCGAAGGCGAATTCGAAATTGATTTCAACGCCGCCAACGCGTCCACCCGCACCAGCACCACCCGCACCACCACCGGCCTCCTGATGGAAGCCATGCGCCTGATGGACGAAGCCAGCCGCGACGAAGTAGCAAAATAGCCGGGCGACTACCAGACCATGCGCGTAGCGATCCTCACCATCAGCGACTCCGCCTCCAAAGGCGAACGCGAAGACACCTCCGGCCCCGCGGTTGTCGCCGTCTGTCGCGGCCTCAACTGGGAAGTCACTTCCACCCTCCGCCTGCCCGACGATCCCGCAAGCATCCGCGAACAACTCCGCGTCATCGCCGACTCCGGCCACGTAGACGTAATCCTCACCACCGGCGGCACCGGCATCGGCCCCCGCGACAACACTCCTGAAGCGACTATCGCCATCGCCGACCGCCTCATCCCCGGCCTCCCCGAAGAGATGCGCCGCCAAGGCACACAAAAAACTCCCACCGCCATCCTGTCCCGCTCTGTCGCCGCCGTCCGCGCCAAAACCCTGATCATCAATCTCCCCGGCAGCCCCAAAGGCGCCGTCGAGTCCCTCGAATCCATCGCCCACCT
>JBBRPU010000018.1:0-22428 GCA_038227545.1 Candidatus Acidiferrales bacterium | reverse complement strand
TGCTGGCCGTGCCGCCGCGCGAATTTAAACTTATCCAGCCGCACCTGCAATTCGTGGAGCTCGTCCAGCACAATATTCTTTACGAGCCTCACAAAAAGTTGCAGTTTGTATATTTTCCAAACCGCGGGCTAATTTCTCTGGTCGTGGTGCTTAAAACCGGCAAGACCGTCGAAGCGGGAATCGTCGGCAGGGAAGGCGCGTCGGGAACCGCACTCTCCGTGGGCATAGACACCAGTGTGCTTCGCGAGGTGGTGCAGATTTCCGGCGATGCTTTCCGCGTAAAAGCCTCCGCCTTTCAGAAGGTTTTGTCCGTTGCGCCGGACATGCGCAAAGCCTTGAGCCGCTACGTGATTCTTCTAGGAATGCAGGTGTCTCAAACCGCGGCCTGCAATCGCCTGCACGAAATCGAACAGCGCCTGGCGCGCTGGCTGCTGATGGCCGAAGACACCACTTCCTCAGCCACGCTGAACATCACTCACGATTTTCTTGCCACTATGTTGGGAACGGATCGCCCCAGCGTAACTCTCGCGGCGGGCCTGCTTCAGAAGGCCGGATTGATCGAATATGGGCGTGGCTCCGTCAGAATCAGCAATCGCGTGCAGCTGGAATCCTTCGCCTGCGAATGCTACGCCGTCATTCGCGACTACACCCACAAATTCTGAGCCGGGACAGAACCGTCGCTATATGCGTTTAAAAAAGTTCCATCGGCTGAGAATTCTCTGCTGCCACGGCCTTCACTCGCGTCGCAGAAAAATCACCATGGTGTAAACGCTAAGGGCCGTTCCCACCGGAACGAACGCCACCGACAGAAACGCGGCCACCAGCGCCAGCATCCGGCTCACCCCAGAGCCCGTCAAAAGTGTTATTCCCGCCAGAATCCCGAGAATCCCGCTAGCCGCCGACAGCACCATCCATCCGCTATAGATCACGTGAAACGCGCTCATCAGCGAATATGGATTTGGAACCCGATTCAGCAGCGCTCCGAACATCACCGTCGCCGTCCCCGCAAAACTCAACATCCACACCGCCACGATCAGGCGAATAATTCCGAAGATGATCCAGCACCATCCCAGCGTGCTGCTACGTCTTTCCGCGTGGACCGCCGTTCCCCCGGTCGTCATCAAATTCTCCCCTCATTGTCATCACGGGCCACTACCAACCGCGCGGTAAATTACCGAAGTTCACGCACAAACACAAGTGTCAGCTGACACTCGATTTCTTCAAACTTAAGTGGAGGAGGATTTTAGGAAAGCAAGTTAACCGAAGGAAAAGAGGAGAGACGTCCCAGCCCGGTTGCTCCGATTTCTCGAAGCGTTTCGTCTGTCCCCTTCTCCTCCGACTTCGCGGATGTCAATAACCGCACGCGTATCATCGCAAAACCGCCCGGAAGGTTCTATCGGGAGAATCCTGTAAATTCGCTTAGGGATTACTTCAAGACAAACCGGCCTTCACGGCGCCTGCCGGATCCACCATAAAACCTTGCCGATTATCCGCCAGTTGCGGTTCTTACCCAGCTTCACCGCTTCGTACTCGCGGTTTTCTGACTCCAGAAGTTGTGTGCCATTCACCAGCAGGAAGCGCGACAGTATCAACCCGCTTTCGCGATGCCAGGTCACCACGATTTTCCCGCTCAGCTCATTAGGATCCGTCACGGAGCGGTCCACCGCGACCACGTCTGCATCATGGATCACCGGACTCATGGAGTCGCCGCGCACTCTCAGGCAAGTGGTTTCTGCAGGATGCGGGCACCACACAGCGGGAGCGGCAATCATTTCATGCACTGGTACGTCGTCGAGATCCAGCACCTGGTCGCCTTTACCACCGTGCGTGGCAGCGTGCGCCGCAAGCACCGGGATGGCCACCAGCCGCGCCTTACGGATAGCGTTGCTATGCTTCTTGTGGCTGCCCGCAGCTACAATTTCAAAATCCGGGAAACTCGATTTGTGCAGAATGCTCCGGCCTTCGGGCATCACCTTGGACACATCAGAACTCTTGAAGCCTGCGCGTTGCCAGAACCACGAAGACTCCGGTTCGCCGACCAGATTTCCAATTTGTATGTACGCCTGCGCGGGTGGCTCGTGCGTTCCGCGCTCCCATCGCGACAGCGCCATGGCAGAATAGTGCAGTCGCGACGCAAACGCGGATTGCGTCATTCCCATGCTGTGGCGCAGTTTCAGAATCTTGCGCGCCCATTCCGGATTTGTCTGTTTGCGAATTTTCATTGGCGCCCGCTTTGTTTGCGCCTGCTCGTTACCATCCGTGTTAGTCTTACCACGACCTTCCCTGGGGATCTTGAGGCAAGCCCGTCATGAATGGTGACAAGTTGGATAGTGGCATGACTTCCATACCCGCCGTCTCGCTATTTCGCGGAATTTACAATCGCGTGGCCAAACGTCTCGGCGTGGACCCTTCTTATGTCAGCCGCGTCGCTCGAGGGGAGCGCAAGTCCGCATTAGTGGAAAAAGCCCTGGCAGAGGAAGTGCGCCTTATCCGTGAGCATTTGAACAATCACGAAAATAACCACAACGGCAGTCAGTCGGCCGCCGCGCCGAAAAGCAAATCCAAGAAACCCCGCCTCGATCACGAAGCCGAAGCCTGATCCTTTTTTGTTCGCGTAATTTTGATTGCGGCGGTGTGCAGCGAATGTCCGGGGAATATTTATTTAATCAGGCGCTCGGGATCTTTCTCCGCTTCACTGATCCATCCCTTCAACACTTCTAGATAACGCGGTTCTGGATCTTGGAATCCTATGCCCGCCCCGAAATTCGGATGCGCATAAATCACTCGCGCCTTGCTTTGAAATTCTCCGTTCCCGGTTGCTATTTTTGCCAGCACCGGCGTGTCCACCGGAAATGGATTCAGCATATCCATATAGCATCCGTGCACGCTCAGTTCGCTCACCCGCGTGGCGATGCGCACATCCGTTTGGGGTTCCAGTAATTCAGCGCTGGCGATAAATGCATACCGCGGATTGCGCCGCCGTTGTTCGTCACTCATGTGCCCGCCTGACTATGAAATAGCTGGGCCTGCTGCGCTTCTACCGGTCCGGCTCCGGATCGGGAGCCATATGCCTGTTGTTTAGATAGATGCGCGAAAGAAAAGTGTGCGGCCCGCGATACAAAAATTCGAGCGCCACGTTGCCACCCGCCAGTGCCAGCAAGTTGTAGTTGCCCATGCGAAACGCATCTGAATAGTTGTAACGCGCCGGGTACCACGTATGCGTGGCTACTATCGTGCCCACGTAAGGCGCGACCAATGCCGGCGCCGAAAAAGTGTAGTGGCCTTCTTCGCCATGCCGCGCCGCCAGCGTGGAAACCAGCGCATGTCCCAGGCGCGGAAAAAATCCTTTGCACTGGCAGCGATAGTACAAAGTGTCCTGGTGCAGCACTTGCGACAATCCGTAGCGCGTAGTGGCGCTGATTATGTTGATCCCGTAGTTGGAGCCCACCCGCTTGCCGTAGGCTTCCGCGCCCCCGCCCCATTCCGGAGGAGTGTTGTCGGCCTGATTGATGCCCGCCACAATGGCTGCTCCCATGATCGGATAAGGCCCGAATCCGTCGAAGAGATAGTTCTTAAACTTGGTGCTGTCCGAAGGACGCGAATAAGAAATTTTCTTGTACCCCTGCGGATCCGCCGTCAACGCCGCGTGTTGCGATGGCTTTGCGCGGTCGTCCTGCGATGTTCCCGCTCCCGCGGGCGCCTGCGCGCGAACCGGCGCCGCAAAAGGTGCCAGCCCAGCCGCCATGAATAGTCCCGCTGCCAGCATTTTTTGTATCTTCATGCTCATTCGCTCCTGAACCGGGCTGTGGGGTTTACTTCGTCCAAACGGCCCCCGGAAAACCTATCCTATCAGGTAGTAGTACTAGACGTTAGAGGAACCCTGCCTCACGTTTCGGAGCCTCGTACTAGCCGGACCGGCCATTGCACCTTACACCACAAACTGCCAGAATCGCCCAGGTTCACCTCGGCCCCGGAAACAACTCTCCGTTTTCGGTGTCTAAGATAATAGAAGGCGTTCCGGCTCGAAGTGCATCGAGCCACGAAAGGCTACCTTGTCAGACTGGGCCAGTGCGCTCCCCTGGGGCCGCGACGAGTCCGCGCTGCTGACTGAACTGCAAGCCGGTTCAGAAACGGCCTTCGACTGGCTGGTCACCTACTACCACGCCCCGGTCTACAACGTAATCCTCGGAATCCTGGGAGATCCCAGCGATGCCGCCGATGGCACTCAGGAAGTTTTTCTCAAAGCTTTCCGCGGAATTTGCGGCTTCCGCCACGGCAGTTCCCTCAAAACCTGGCTGTATCGCATCGCCATTCGCGAAGCGCTGAATCACAAGCGCTGGTTCAAACGCCACCTGCAGAAAAATGTTTCCATTGATGCGGCACCCGAAGAAGGTCACGCCCACATTGATATCGAAGATTTGTGCGCCTCGCCTTTCGAGCAGCTTGCCGCGCAGGAAATGCAACACGCCGTGCAATCCGCATTGCAAAGTGTGCCGCACGTTTTCCGCGTGGCCGTAATTCTTCGCGATTTGGAAGGCTTCAGCTACGAGGAAGTAGCAGAAATTCTGGAGTGCAGCATCGGCACCGTGAAGTCGCGCATATTGCGCGGGCGCCGCGCGCTGAAAGAAATTCTCGAGCCGCTGCTGTCGGAACATCACGCTCACGTTCCGCTTCACGTGGCGACCGAATCCAGTCAACCGCATTCCATTCCTGCATCCACTACGCACGGAGCGATTAAAAAAGCGCAGCCTTCGCCATTTGCCCACGGATATTCCGCCGCCTGGCGCGCGTCCACTGCCGCCACGCTTTCCGGCCACGTTCTCGGGGAGGTTCCCGATGAACTGTAATTCCGTGCGCACCAGGTTGCCCGGCTATCTGGATGACGGACTCACCGGTCCCGCAAGAGTCACCGAGCGCGCCAAGGTGCGCCAGCATCTCGAAGAATGTTCGCAGTGCCGCGAAGAGCTGCAGCGTTTTCGCAAATTGGGTGTGCTGCTCTCACGCTTGCCGAAACAAATTCCTCCCGCTGATCTGGCCGTGCGCATTCGCGTAGCTGCCGCGCAGGCGCAGGCTTCGCTAGGCTGGCGCGCGCGTCTGTTGCAAATTCAAAATCGCATTGAAATCCTGCTGGACAACGTATTCCGGCCCGTGGCTTTGCCCGCCACCGGCGGATTTGTCTCCGCCATTTTTGTTTTCGTGCTGGTATTCCAAATTCTCGCCCCGGGTATCACCGTTCGCGCCGTGGAAAACGATGTGCCCATAAATTTGATGCGGCCGGCGGAACTGCTCTCGCTCTCCGAGTATCCGCCTTCCTGGGCGCCCGAGCATGACGGGGAATTGGCGCTGCCTCATGGCCTGCTGATTGACGTGACCGTAGGCGCGGATGGCGGGATGTCCGACTATCAGATTCTTTCCGGTCCTCACACCGACGACATGCGTCATCAATTGGATCAGTTGCTGATGTTCTCGCGCTTCACTCCTATGCTCAGCTTCGGACGCCGCACCGCGGGCGGTCACGTGATCCTCAGTTTTAGCGCCGTACACGTGCGCGGCTAAGCCTTCGCTCCGGAAGCATCAAATCCATCTGAATCAATAGGTTAGCCACCTGACCCTGCGGCGTTCTTTAGCCTGCTCACCGGGTCAGCTTATTTTTCTTACTCACCTGACCCTCGCAGTTTCACGCTACGCCTCCTGCTGCTGGCCCAATAGCTCAGGAGCATTTCATGCCACTCGCATCAGTCTCGACGCCATCCGTAACCCGAAACGCACTCAGCGCGGTGCTTCGAGCCTTCACATTGGCCCTGCTGGCCACGATGGTATTCCTCGCCGGCCCAGCTTCTCTCCGCGCTCAGTCCCCCCAGTCAGAAGTTGTGCCCGCGGAACGCGCCCTTTTTGACGCTCTCAATCGCGAGCGCACCGCGCAGGGTTTGCCCGCGCTGCAATGGGATGAAGCCCTAGCTTCCGCCGCGCGTGAACACGCCGTGCGCATGGCGCAACGCAACACTTTGTCGCATCAGTTGCCGGGCGAGCCGGCCGTGCAGGATCGCGCCACTCGCGCCGGTGCGCGCTTCAGTTTGATCGCCGAAAATATTGCCGTCGCCCCGAACCCTGCAACCATTCACTCCGCGTGGATGCAATCGCCTCATCATCGCGAAAATATTCTCGATCCGGAATTGAACGTCGTAGGCATTGCCGTCATCAAGGGCAGCGACGGCCTGTTTGCCGTGCAGGATTTTTCGCAGTCTGTCGCTAATCTGACTTTCAGCCAGCAGGAGCAAGTCATCGTCGCCAACTTGCACGCTCGCGGTTTGCGTGGAGCGCAGGTCACTAGCGACGCGCGTAAAACCTGCGACATGGAGCGCGGCTTTGCCGGCTCGCGCCCGCTGTCCGTGGTCCGCTTCGAAGCTGCGGATTTGAATAAGTTGCCTGACGACCTGGAACAGAAAATCAGGACTGGCCGCTATCATGCTGCCGCGGTAGGCGCCTGCCAGGGTGGCAATTCCGGCCCGTTTACTCGCTTCCGAGTTGCCGTCGTGCTCTACTGATTATTTTCCGATTATTTTCCATCGCTGAGATCCAGCGATTTCAGCGCCGCGAAACAATCGCCGTCCAGCGCCAGCGGAACATCCGCCGACATAATCCTGAATACTTCACTTCTTGGCAGCGCAGCACGATACGGCCGCTTCGACGATAAAGCGTCATAAACGTCTGCAACCGCGATGGCTCGCGAAGACATGGGAATCTGCGCGCCTTGCAGGTTGCGAAAATATCCCGAGCCGTTCAGCCGCTCGTGGTGTGAGCTGGCCACAAACGCCAGGTGCTGGAATCCGTGGATGCGCTCCAGGATTCGCTGCGTGTAATATGGATGCAGCCGCACAGTTTCCCACTCGATGGCCGTTAGTTTCCCAGGCTTGTCCAGAATGTTGTTCGGCACGCTGAGCTTGCCGATATCGTGCAGCAGCGCGGCGCGCCGCACCAGCCGCACTTCGTCATCAATAAGGCTCAACCGCTGGCAGATCGCCACCGCCACGCTGGTTACCCCTCGCGAATGTGTGTGCGTGTACGGAGACTTGATGTCAATCACGTTGGCAAACGCCTCGCAAACGTTGTCCAGCCCGGCTTCGTCCACGTACAACAAGCCGCCGACAGGTTCGAGGCCAATGACTTCTTCGCGTACCCGGTCTTCTTGAATAATCTTCCACAATTCCTGGTCATTCTTGAGCTCTGCGGCGGCTTTCACCAGCTCCGGATCGAACCATGTTCCGCTCCGATCGCGCAGCACCTGAAACGCATCGTGTACGCCATTTAAAGTTACGAACACTTCCAGCGTCTGGCACAAATTCATGATGCGGGAAATCAAAGGGATATCCGCTGCCTTACGCCCTTCGGGAAAGCCCTTTCCGTTCCAGTGCTCGTCCAGGCTATAGATCGCCGCCGACATCGCCTCGGAGAATCCAATTTTTCGAGCTATTTGCGCACCGCGATCGCAGCGCATGCCAATCAGTTCCCGCGTTTGCGCGTCGCGGCTGGTCGCCACGCTGGCAATCGCAAACACCCGTTCCAGCCTCGAACGCCCCGGCATCACATTCCGCAGCAGGTATTCCAGTCCTTCAAAACTCACTCGCGTCCAGTCCGTGGACTTGATTTCCTGCTTGGCCTTGCGCTCGTCTCCCCCCAGGATTTCGTACATGCGCGCCGCGTTGCTGCTGCAACCGGTATCCTTCAATAACGTCGCGTAGTACAGATCGGACTTCTGCTCCATCGTCAGTTGCAAAATTTCCGCCAGCCGCATGCTCAACAGGCAGCTCTTGACGGCGTGGCCCATGGGTTGGCCTTCCGTCAAATCCAGCGCATACGACAGTGCGGAAATCAGGTCCGACATTCGGAGCTTGGTGGGTGACGATACGGGAGCGGTTTCGGTGAGCAACATGGATGGAACTGTCAGTATAAAAGCATGGCCCTGATCACCCGAGGCCTTGAAGGACTTCGGTGCGCTTAGAGGAAACACCGCCTTGGGAAAGCCCGTAGCGAAGTAAACATTGTTTCTGGATTCCATCCGAAATACACTAGCCCTCGCCATGCGCCACTATTACTGGTTCCGATTTAACACTCCACCTAACTAGGAGCGAGGGGCGTTCTCTGGCAAGTATCCACAGGAGATTTGGCCCACTCGCAAGAGTGGGTTTTTTGTTTTAGCACCGTTGCCAGCGGGCCGTCGATGCTCGCGAAAGGAAATTCTCGTGATTATTTCCATGAAGCGGCACTCCACGCGTGAAGAAGTGGACGAAGTGCGCAAGCAGGTCGAACATTTTGGCTACAAAGTTCACTCCATCGAGGGCGAAGAGCGCGTCGTCATCGGCGTCGTTGGCATCGGAGACGTAACCGCGTGCCTGGAATCCGTCGAAGCCATGCCCCAGGTTGAAAAAGTCGTACCCATTTCAGCGCCCTACAAATTCGTCAGCAAGGAATTTCGTAAAGGTAAGACCCGCATAAAAATCAACGACACAGAAATCGGCGGCGACGAATTCATCGTCATGGCCGGGCCCTGCTCGGTGGAGTCGGAAAAACAAATCATGCAGGCCGCCGAAGGTGTCGCGCAGGCCGGCGCAAAGATGTTGCGGGGAGGCGCATTCAAGCCGCGCACCTCACCTTATGATTTTCAAGGCATGGAAGAGGAAGGCCTCAAGCTGTTGCAGAAAGCCCGCGAACAAACCGGCCTGGCCATCATCACCGAAATCATGAGCGATCGCGACGTGGACCTCATCGCTCAATACGCGGACGTCATGCAGGTTGGCGCCCGCAACATGCAGAATTTTATTCTGCTGAAGGCCCTCGGAAAATGCCGCCGCCCTGTACTCCTGAAGCGCGGACTGAGTAGCACCATCAAGGAGTTGCTGATGTCCGCCGAATACATCGTCGCTCACGGCAACCCGGATGTAATTTTGTGCGAGCGCGGCATCCGCACCTTCGAGACTGCTACGCGTAACACCTGCGATATCGCCGCTATTCCAGTTCTCAATGAACTCACTCATCTACCCGTAATTCTCGATCCCAGCCATGCCACCGGCAAGCGCAGCCTGGTGCCGGCACTGTCTCGCGCAGGTGTCGCCATCGGCGCCGATGGCTTGATCGTAGAAGTTCACCCCGCTCCTGAAAAAGCCATCAGTGACGGCGCCCAGTCTCTGGACCTCGCGCAATTCCGCAAAATGATGCAGGATCTGCGTCCCTACATGGAGTTATGGCAAGCGTCGAGAAAAAATGAGTTGGGATCGAGCGCAGCGGTAGCCTGATAAATCACGTAAACCGGTTTTTCCAATCAAACGCCGGTTCATCTATTGATGAAGTTTCATTACTCGCATCAGCGTGGCTTGCAACTTCTGGCATTCCGCCTGCCGCTCGTGCTCGTCTTTGGTGCGATCGTTCAGCGCTTCTTTCAATAAAATCAGGTTGCGGCGGAATTCCAGTTGCGCCAGCACCAGTCTGCTCAACGCTTTCAACGCCTCTTTCTGCTCCGGCTCCAGGTCGCGCGGTTTCTGGTCTATCACGCACAAAGTTCCCAGCGCGTACCCGTCCTCGTTGATTAGCGGCGCGCCGGCATAGAAACGTATGTTCGGCTCCGAAACCACCAGCGGATTATCGCGGAATCTTTCATCCTTTAGCGCATCCGGAACTACCAATACCTCATTTTGCAAAATGGCCGTCGAGCAAAACGCCACATCCCGCGTAGTTTCCGAAACCGACAGCCCTATCTGCGACTTGAACCACTGCCGCTTTTCATCAATCAGCGAAATCAATGCGATGGGAGTTTTGCAAACGAATGACGCCAGCAACGTCAGGTCATCAAAAGCCGCCTCCGGATCGGTGTCCAGGATGGCGTACTTCTCCAGTGCGCCAAGCCGCGCCTCTTCGTTTTTGGGTTTCGTGAGTTCCATATTCCCCTCCGCTGTTCGGCGCTTCCGACGCGGCATTCTGACAGTTGTTCTGGCGGCAGTCACCGGCTTTCCCGGGTTCGCAGCTACCACCAGCGGCGGCAAGTTTACTCCAATGCTGCGTAAACCTCTCTTTACAATTATTGTCGCGCCGCCTTCAACTAATGGTCTGGAATCGTTGATGACTCGGCACCGGCCCGCTCCCGCCCCGCGCTTCCTTGACGTAGAAGATGCCCGACGATAAATTGAGAACGTGACGCCCCTGCGCATCAGAGCCCGAAGCCTGCGAAATCTGCACGCCGCCGTTCTCATCGGCGCCATCGCGCTAACCGGCGCCCACTCCGGCCTCGCGCAATCCAGCGCTCCTCCGCCGCCTCCGTCACAGCAGCGCCCTGAGCGCGTCTCCGCGCCAGCCACCAGCATCAGCGTGGACGCCAGCGAACCCATGTTCACCACCATGTGCGCCCTCATGGCCTCCGGATTCGAATCCGACGTAAACGCCCAGAACTGGTCCGACCTCCGCAAGCAATTGCGCGAGCGCCTGCAGCATCAGGAAGGTCCCGCTGTAGACGCTATCCGCGAATACTACAAGCAGCACGACTCCGCGGATCCCGGCGCCGCTCTTTCCCGCTATTTGTGGTTCGGGCTGGTAGCCGGCCCCGCTCCCGCGTTCAAGCCCACCATGCGGCGCGAAGACTTGCCTCCCGAAGTCTTGGCCCTCGAAGGTTTCAACGAGCTGCTCTCGAAATATTATCAGGAACAGAATATCGGCCAGCTCTGGCGTCAGATGCAACCCGCCTACAATCGTGAAATCGAACGCATGCACGAAGCGGTTTCCCAGATTGTGTTCGTCTCGAGCGGCTACCTGCGGGCCATGGCTCGACCGTCGGATCCCCGTACCTTCACCATCATCGTGGAACCGCTGGTCGGCCGCATCACCAACGTGCGCAATTTCGGGGATCACTACGCCATTGTCCTGAGCGGCGCCGATGACGTTCCCGTGGACGTCGTGCGCCACGCCTACCTGCACTTTCTCCTTGATCCCTTGCCCCTCAGGTATTCTCACGTCGTCGCCGTGAAAAAGCCTCTGTTCGAAAAAGCCGCCACCGCTCCGCGCCTCCCGCCGGACCTGAAGGACGACTTTCCTTCCTACTTTGCCGAATGCGCTGTCCGTGCGGTGGAGCTCAAGCTCAAGAAAATGTCTCCCGGCGAGCGTGACGCTTCCTTGGACCGCAGTGACGCCGATGGCTTCATCCTGGTGCGCCCGCTCTTCGCCGCGCTCCCCAAGTTTGAGGGCGCCGAGCCCGCCATGGATTTATTCTTTCCTGACCTCGTCCGCTCTGTGGACGTCAGTGCCGAGCTAAAACGTGTAAGCACTATCCAATTCGCCTCTGCCGATCGGCAACCCAAGGCCGGCGATCTCGCGACCGAAGAAGTCGCCCGCCGCCGCGCCGTAGCTGCGCTGCCCAACACCGTGCCAAACGATGCCGAAGCCATCGCCGCGCTAACCGAAGGCGAGCGCCGCATCGCCGAAAAAAATGCCCGCGCAGCCGAAGCGTCATTTCAAAAAGTCGTCGCCAAGTATCCCGATCAGCCGCGCGCCTGGTATGGCCTCGGCCTCGTCGCCATGCTGGACCACGACGGCCCGCGCGCCAAACAGGTTTTTGGCCGTCTAACCACCGGTGAGCACGCGGCCACTTCCGACCCACTGGTTTTAACCTGGTCGCACATTTACCTGGCGCGCATTTATGATGGCGAAGGACAAGCGCGGGAAGCTCAGGCGGAATATCAGGCAGCCCTGACCGTTCCAGGCGGCCCCGAGCAGGCTCGTCAGGCGGCACAAAAAGGTTTGGCCGATACGGTTCGCGAAAAACCCGAGCGGCCATGAGTCACCGACTCAAAATTAGTTAACTAACGCCACCACCGCTTGTGAGCCCGCGCATGCGGTGGTGAATAAAACAGGAGAAATACAAATGATCGCTAAGTGGAATTCCATCCTCACAACGGGCGCGCTGGCAGCCGCTTCGCTCATATTTGCCGGAGGTGCGGCAGCACAGTATCCCGCAGCCAATAATCAGAATCCGCCACCGGCAGCTTCGCAGGACAAATCCAAAGCGCCGGCCGCCAACACTATGACGCTCGACGATCCGAATGCGCCGGCCACGAATCCAGAAGAAGACGCCGCCTACAAGGCCGTCACAGAAATTCCCGCTGCCGAGCTTCCCAAGCGCATCGAGTCAGGCGAAGCTTTTGTTCAAAAGTATCCGAATAGCCGTTACCGCGGCTCGGTGTATTCCATCCTGACCATGTCCTACCTTCAGAATAATCAGGTGGACAAGATGGAGGAGGTTGCCGACAAGGAGATTGCGCTCAATCCCAACGACGTTCAGGTCATGGCCATGGTCGCCCAGACCTTGCCGCGTGCCATGAACTCCAAGACTCCGAATCCTGATAAGCAGTTAGCCAAAGCCGAGCAATACTCCAAGAAAGCCATCGAACTCACTCCGACTTTGCCGAAGCCCGCCACCGTGACCGATGAAAGTTTTTCCGCGGTGAAGAATCAAACCCTCGCCATGGCTCACAGCGGCCTGGGACTCGTGTACATCCGGCGCGGCCAGTTCTCAGAGGCCATCCCTGAGCTCAATCAATCTGTCACACTGGATCCCACACCCGATCCCGTGAATTTTTACCTCTTGGGAATGGCCAATTCCAAAGCTTCTCACTTTGACGATTCCGCCGCGGCTTACAACAAATGCGCGGCCATCATCGGCAGCATGCAGGAAACTTGTAAGAAAGGCGCGGAAGAAGCCAAAAAACTTGCCGGCACTCAACTCAGCGCACCGAAATAAACAATTCATCTCCGCCGGGTCTCGCTCGATCCGCTTGTCCGAGCGATGACCCCGGCGGACGACGCACTGCTCGAGCAGCGCCTGGGCCACAAGTTTTCGCGGCCCGAATTGCTGCAGGATGCCCTCACGCACAGTTCCGCTGTGCCTGAAATACGCGCCAGCCAAGTCGAGTCCTCCGTAATTCGTTCCACTGTCAACAACGAGCGCCTGGAATTTCTCGGCGACGCTGTCTTGGAATTGCTGACCAGCGAATATCTGTTGAGCGCTTTTCCCGATTGGTCGGAAGGCCAGCTTTCGAAAAGTCGCGCTCGCCTGGTGAACGCCTATTCCCTGGAAGCGGCCGCGCGCCGGTTGCATCTTGGCGACCACCTGCGCCTCGGCCGCGGAGAAGAAAAAACTGGCGGCCGCGACAAGCAAACCCTGCTCGCCGACGCCTTCGAAGCCATTCTGGCCGCCGTTTATCTTGACGCCGGCCTCGCAGCCGCTCGCGGCGTGGTGCAGCGAAGTCTCTTTGAGCAGGCTTTCGAACGCGGCGCGGACAACCTGGACGCTTCCGATCGCAAGTCTGCGCTTCAGGAGCTGTTGCAATCGCGCGGTCAAGTGCCCGCCGAATATCGCGTCGTGGCCGAGACCGGCCCCGATCATCAGAAAACTTTCGAAATCGAAGTGTGGATAGACGGAGCCCGGGTCGCCGGCGCCCAGGGCACCACCAAGAAAGAAGCCGAGCAGCTCGCCGCCCGCAAGGCTCTGGCGCTTTTGGAACTTGCGCAATAGCCGTTCTTCCTGAAACAGTAATGGTTCGGCGCATGTCTGTGTGCCACGGTTCTGCTAAATTCCTGGAAGGGTTGAAGGAAAATGTCTGATGGCACGGAGTTGGAAGTAGAGAGCGTGCCCGTCGCTCACCCGACGCCCCAACAGAATGCGTCGCTGCACCGCCCTCGCTCCTCCGCTCACCACGACCGGACCACTTTCTCTGAATATCTGGAATCGCTGCTCGTCACCGTCATTCTGGCGCTTTTCGGCACCAGCTTTGTGGTGCAGGCTTTCAAGATTCCTTCGGCCTCCATGGAAACCACCCTGCTGATCGGCGATCATCTGCTGGTCAATAAATTTATTTTTGGCGGCCACGGGGCCTGGTACGAGAAAATTCTGCCGTACCGCGCCATCAAGCGCGGGGACATCATTGTTTTCAAATACCCTTTCCTTGACCATCCGCATTACGTCAAGCGCGTCATCGGCTTGCCCGGCGATCACTTGAAGCTCGTGGACCAGCAGGTCTTCATCAATGGCCAGGCCCTCGACGAGCCCTACGTCGTGCATGATCCCGCCGTCCCTTACGATCCTTTTAACTATGCCTTTCCGCCGTTGCGCGACCAGATGATTCCGCTCAACGTGATCAACGAGTGGCGCCCGGAGCTGCGCAAGTATGTCCAAAACGATGAAATGGTCGTCCCGCAAGGGAAGTATTTCGCAATGGGCGATAATCGTGATCATAGCCAGGACAGCCGCTACTGGGGCTTCGTGGACCGCGATGCCATCATGGGTCGCCCATTTTTGATTTATTGGTCGGTGGACACCACTTACGCCGCCGACACCACCTTCTGGCAGCGCCTCGCGGGAATCTTCGACACCCTCGTGCATCTTCCCGCGCGCACCCGCTGGAAAAGAATGTTTCACACCGTCCACTAAGCGTGTACCTGAAACGGTTCTAGTTTTCAGCCGCCCACAGAGTATCGGCGTAGCGAACGCCGGCCCGCGGGTACTCTGCGCCTCTACCTATTTGTCGCCCAGTCTGCGAAACTTTCGAACGGCATGAGCAACCTGCGCAATTCCTGGAAACTGGGTCTTTCTGTCGCGCTTCTGCTGGTCGCGGCGCAGATAACCCTTTCGCTCGCGGTGCGCACTCGTCGCGTTCACAATTATCTCGGTGCCCGCCTGGAAAGTGCTTTCGGCCGTGCCGTGCAGGTCAAGCACTTCAATGTGGAATTCCTTCCCAGCCCACGTATTTACGCCACCGGCGTGACCGTTGGCGAAGACCCCGCATTCGGCTACGAATATTTCTTACGCGCCGAGCATCTCACCGCGAGCCTCCGCTGGACCGGTTTCCTGCGTGGCCGCTTCGAATTTGGCACCTTATCTCTCGGCCAGCCGAGCCTTACCTTGGTCAGAAGCCGTGAGGGCCGTTGGAATCTGGAAGAGTGGCTTCCTCCACCGCAAACAAACACTGGCGCCGCATTGGAAATTTATGGTCCCCGCCGGCCCGCGGCCATTGCCAACCGCCTGGAAAAAATTGAATTTAGCGAAGGCCGCATCAATTTCAAAGGCGGCGACTTGAAGCAGCCGTTTGCGCTCACCGCCGTGACCGGCGGCGTGGAGCAGGTCTCTCCAGGGCGCTGGCGGTTGCAGTTGGAGGCGCAACCCTGGCGTAGCGGTGTCGCGCTGCAATCCACCGGGACCGTGCAGGTTCGCGGAGATATTGCCGGCACCTCCGCCCGCTTGCAGCCCGCTTCGCTGACCGTTCGCTGGGAGAAAGTCTCGCTGGCCGATTTGTTTCGCCTGCTGCGCGGTCGCGACTACGGAGTGCGCGGCACTTTCGCGCTCGAAGCCACCGCTCGCAGTGGCGGACCTCTCCTACCTGATGCCGCGGTGCACGCGACCGCAAATTCTGCCGAACTGCCATATGCCCCCGGTGACTGGTCCTTTTCTCTCCGAGCGTCCGCCAGCCAGATTCACCGCTGGGATCTCGCCGAACGCCCGGATAATCCCGATCTGACCGCGCGCATGCTCGGCCGCGTAAACGTTCCGCTCGGGCAGCTCACGGCCGAATCCGTACTGGTGGAAACGAAGACCTCCAATTTGCAAGGTGCCGCGCAATTTCACAGCGCCACAGCCCCGGCAGTGCAGGTCAAGTTCGACAAAGTCGCTCTCCAAGCCACCGACGTTCTCGCTTGGTACCGCGCGTTTCGTCCTGGAGTAGCGGAAGGCATCACCGTAGATGAATTCTTCAGCGGCGCTCTCGCACTTCAGGGTTGGCCGCTAAAATTGCAGGAAATAGATCTTTCCACGCCCGGTGGCACCGTCAGCGTGAAGGGTATTGACAACGTTCTGAAGATCGGTGCCGTGCATGCCATACTCGATCGCGAACGGCTGGTCGCTGAGCCCGCTCAAATTTCTATCACCGGAGCTTCCGCAGCTGGTCCCGTGGCTGGCTCAACCAAGTCCGCTCGGCGGCGTCCCCTCAATGAAAACGTTGGCGAGGTAAATCTCGCCTTCACCCATGATTTTTCCGCCCGTGCGGGCCACCTCGGCATCCACGGGCACGTTGATAATGCCGGCAGCTTCCTGAAAATCGCCTCCGCTTTTGGAAGCACCGTTAACCATGGGTGGGACCTCACTGGTCCAGCCCGCGCAGACCTGCGCCGCGAATGGGCCCTCGGCTCCCTCAGCGTTTGGAACGGGGCCGCAGAAGTAAACGACGCAGAGCTCGCCGCCGCGGGATTGAATCAACCGGTCCAGCTGCAGCACGCGCGCCTGGAGTGGCGAAACGGCAAACGCACCGCCCATATCGCGCAGGCCCAGGGTTTCGGCGCCAACTGGTCCGGGGAAATTGTCGAAGACGCCGCCAACACCGCCATGGACGCCGCCCCGGACGAGGCTCCCAAGTGGAACATTCAGCTTCATGCCGACCGTCTCGATGCCGCCGAACTCGACCGCTGGGTGGGACCTCGCGCCAGGCCCGGCTGGTTGCAGCGATTGCTGCCTTCGCTGCTGGGCGTTGCGGCCGCGCAAACCGGACCCGCCAGCGAACTGGTCCGGCGCTTGAAGGTCTCCGGCGACGTTCAGGTGGATGAATTCTCCATCGAGAAAATTTCCTTGCAGCAACTGCACCTTCACGGCAATCTTCAAGACTTGCGGCTGCAGATTTCCGACGGCCGCGCCCAGTGGGCTGGCGGCTATATTCGTGCCACCATGCTTGCCAGATTTTTGCCGCGTCCGGTCTACGACATTCGCGCGGAGCTCGACGGCGTCAATCTATCGCAACTCCCCGTAGATCCAGCAGCTTCTGCGCGCCTCGGTGGTGTCGCGTCCGGTACCCTTCATCTGAAAACCGCAGGAGTCGGCCGCGATGAATTGCTGCAAAAGCTTGCCGGTACAGGCCGGGTTCATTTGACCAATCTGGAATTTCGCGGCTGGGATTTGAATGCCAGCGTGGCCGATGGTGAAGCTCACCCGGGTAACTCCCGATGGCCATACGGTGACGGAGACTTCACCGTGCTCGATCGCAGCGTCATTCTGGAAGACGTGCGGCTCGATGGCGGCTCTCAAACCACTCTGATGAACGGCACCGTCAGCTTCGCGCGCGATGCCAATCTCTCCGTCGAATCCACTACCGCCAGGCGCCCCGTCCGCAACTCGGTGGCCTCAGGCCACGTCTTGAAAATTGTGGGACCACTGGACGGCCCTCGTATCTCCAGAGAAAAATCTAAATCGCGACAGCCCGCCGACTAACTCTTCATGGCCAAAGACTCCATGCCGCAAACGCCTCCGTTCCTCACTGCGCTCCTGCTGCAAATCGTGGTCGGCTTGTGCTGCTCGCCCGTTTTTGCCGCGGCCAATCGCATCTCGCTCTTCCCCCGGTTGCACGCTGGCGACCGGTTGACCTACCTCGTTCAATATCGCATTCAGAAAAATGTAAAAACGGAAAGTCGCGTGGTCACTCCCTCAGGCCCGCAGGATGCCCGCACCGACGCCCAATGGATTTTGCATCTCGAAATTCTCGACGTGCATCCTCAAGGCGATCGCGCCTCCATTCACGCCCGTTCGCAATTTCAAAGCGTTGATTCGCTGGCATCGGCAAAACCGTTTGCCGCCGGCAAAGCCGTTTTCCACTCGCCAGCTCCCTCCGAGGAAGCAAAGTTCGTCGAGTTCACCATTCTTCCCGACGGTCACGCCCAGTTCGTCACCGGTCTCGACGCGCTTTTTCCCGAACAGCGCGAAGCCTGGCAGCAATGGCTTCGCCAGTTCGCCATCGCCGCAGTATTCCCACCGGGCGGAGTGAGACGCGGCCAGACCTGGAAATCAACCGAGCCCGAGCAAGCCCAATCGCCGATAGACAAACTCCAGTGGGAAAAAACCGTTACCTTTGTACGGGACGAGCCTTGCTCGCCAACTCAGCTTGGAGAAACCGCAGCGGCTGCCACGTCGCCACGTGAAACTTGCGCTGTCGTCCTGACCAAGGCCGTTTTGAAACAGAAGTCCTCCCCCAAAGACACCACGCCCTCCGATTTCAAGCTTCACGCGCTGCACACTACGGGCAACGCCACCGGCGCAAATGAAACCATCTCGTACATCACCTTGGGTTCCGGCCTGCTCATGCGCGTCACCGAGGACGCTAAACAATTCATGGACGTTGTCATCGCCAAATCCGATGGCACCAACCAGGTGCACTACAACGTGGACGCCGCCAGCCACTCGGAGGTGCTGCTGCTGGCCCCCACCGCCGCCTCGCCGCTCAAGCCCTGATCGCAGCTTCGCTGAAATCATTTCCGCGCTGGCGTATAATCAAAGATTCGGCGCGCGCCAAAAAATTAGCGGTCGCTCGCTGTGGACACCCACATGTCTCGATTCGAGAACTCCAAGGACTCTATGAAGTTCAAGCTGCACAGCAATTACCAGCCTCAAGGCGATCAGCCCGAAGCCATTAGTCAATTATTTCGCGGACTGGAAGCCGGCGACCGGGAACAAGTCCTCCTCGGCGTCACCGGCTCCGGCAAGACTTTCACCATGGCCAAGCTCATTGAGGCCGCCAACCGCCCCGCGCTGGTCCTCGCCCACAACAAAACCCTCGCGGCGCAGCTCTATCATGAGTTCAAAAGTTTCTTCCCCGAGAACGCCGTCGAATATTTCGTCAGCTATTACGATTTTTATCAGCCCGAAGCTTACGTGCCCTCCGCCGATATCTACATTGATAAAGAAGCCACCATCAACGCCGAACTCGACAAGCTCCGCATGAGCGCCACCCGTTCGCTCTTCGAACGCACCGATGTCATCGTCGTCGCTTCCGTCTCGTGCATTTACGGCATCGGCTCTCCCGAAGCCTACTACGGCCAGATCGTCCTGCTCGAAAAGGGCCAGCAGATTTCTCGCGAAGCCATGCTGCACCGTTTTGTGGATATTCAGTACGAGCGCTCCGAAGACCTGCGCCGCGGAAGTTTTCGCGTACGCGGCGACACCATCGAAATTTATCCGCCCTATCAGGACCAGGGCTATCGCATCGAAATGTGGGGCCAGCAGATTGAAGCGCTGCGCCAGATAGATCCGCTCACCGGCGAAGTTCGCACCGGTCACGAAAATTTGTCCCGCGTCTCCATTTATCCCAAATCCCACTACGTCGTTCCGCAGGACCAAAAAGAGCGCGCCATTCAAAGCATCTATGCCGAGCTGGAATGGTGGAAAAAAGAGCTGGAGAAGCAGGGAAAATTTGTTGAAGCCCAGCGCGTCACGCAACGCACCCTTTTTGACATTGAAATGATGCGCACCGTCGGCTATTGCCACGGCATTGAAAATTATTCCCGCCACCTGAGCGGCCGCTTGCCCGGCGAAGCTCCGCCCACCTTGCTCGACTACGTCCCGCAGGATTTTTTAATGTTCATTGACGAGTCGCATCAGACCGTCAGCCAGGTTCGCGGCATGTTCAACGGCGACCGCGCGCGCAAGCAAACCCTGGTGGACTACGGTTTCCGCATGCCCAGCGCGCTCGACAATCGCCCGCTCACGTTTGAGGAATTCGAGCATCGCCTCCACCAGGTGGTCTACGTTTCCGCCACCCCCGGCCCCTACGAGCTCACAAAATCCGGCGGAGTTGTCGTTGAGCAGGTCATTCGCCCCACCGGCCTCGTTGACCCGCAGATCGAAGTCCGCCCCGTGAAGGGCCAGGTGGACGACCTGCTCGAAGAAATTCGCGTGCGTGCCGAGCGCAACGAGCGCGTGCTCGTCACCACCCTCACGAAACGCATGGCCGAAGATTTATCCGAATACTTTGCGGAAATTGGTGTGCGCTGCCGCTACCTCCACGCCGAAGTCGAGACTCTCGATCGCATTCGCATTCTGCGCGATTTGCGACGCGGCGAATTCGATGTTTTGATCGGCATCAACCTGCTGCGCGAAGGTTTGGATTTGCCTGAAGTTTCTCTGGTCGCCATTCTCGACGCCGACAAAGAAGGTTATCTGCGCAGCGCCACCTCGCTCATTCAAACCATTGGCCGCTGCGCGCGGCATATTGAAGGCCGCGCCATTCTCTATGCCGATCGCCGCACCGGCTCCATGGAGCAGGCCATCAGCGAAACCAATCGCCGCCGCGAAATCCAGGTCGCCTACAACACCGAAAACAACATCACTCCCACGTCCATCATCAAATCGGTGGACATGGACCTCGCGCGCATCGTCGAAGCCGATTACGTTTCCATTCCGCTCGACGACGTCGTGCTCGACGCCGCCACCGCCAGTATCAAAACCGGCGATCAGCTCAACGAAATGCTAAAGCAACTGGAAATCCAGATGCGCGAAGCCGCCAAGAAATTTGAATTTGAGAAAGCCGCGCAACTCCGCGATCGCATCCGCAGCCTGAAGCAAAAAGACCTGTCCACCCTGGTAAACATCGAGCTACCCACCCCCGCCGAACCAGGCAACTAGGTGCCCATCTCAGCGCCTCTCAAATCGCTCCATACCGGGTGCCCCACCCTCGATTTATAGGGTGGGTCTTTCTTTTGACTGGTCGTAGCCTCTTCTTGATAAAAATTACGAGGCGAACGTGTCCAAACTTTTCGCGCCGTGCGGCAATCGCCAACCCTTAAACCGCCCCACGCTTCAACTCATCCAACGGATAAAAAGTGTCACGCCACACAATCCCACCCTGTCTCAGCGTAACTACCATCGAGCGCAACAACATATAGCTGAATAAAACCGCGCCCAGCGGCAAAGTAAAGCAATACCAAACCGAAACCCGCTGCACCACATCCACTCCAACGTGCATAGCCAACGCCATCACCGCCGCAATCGCCGATAAAACCCGCACCCAGCCGTGTCCAAACACCAGTCCCGCAAAAGGAAGAAAGTTAGTGATCAGTAACGCGACAATCGCCACAATAACTCTAGGCACGCTGTAACCCGCTCCCGCAAAAAAGTTCTTCGTCACGCCATTGATCAGGTTAGCCAGGCCACTTTGCCACCGCACCACCAAAAAATCCTGCGCCACTCCCACGCCTGATCGAAATCCCGCCTGCTTCACAATTTTTCCCAGCCTCATATCATCAACCACTTCCATCGCCAGTCGTTTGTGCGTGCCGCTCGCCTCGTACGCCGAGCGCTTCAGCATCTGAAACGCACCCACTCCCACATACGTCTTCGATTTAGGATTGATGACTCCCCTCGGATCGGTGGCCATCAAAAACGCCAACCCAAAAAAAGTCAGCAGCACCGTCTCCCAGAATCCCACCATCTCCACATCGCCATACAACGAAAGATGATCGAGCTTTCGCTCCGTCACCAGCGCCATCGCCCGTCGCGGCACGTCCGCCTTGAATCGTACATCCGCATCCGTAAACAACAGCCACTCGCCGCTCGAAGCTTCGTACGCCTTTTGCAAAGCGTGCGGCTTCCCCAGCCATCCCGCCGGCAGTTCACGGACATGAATCACGCGAAATCGCGGGTGCGCGGCGGCAAACTCATCCAGAATCCGTCCCGTCGCGTCTTTCGAACGGTCATCCACGCCAATAATTTCCAGTTCCGGATAATCCAGTGCGGCAAGCGTTGCGAGCGCGGCGGAAAGTTTCTCTTCTTCATCGCGCGCGGCAAACAGCAAAGAAATTCGCGGCGCAACGCGCTCACCAGTCAGGTTGAAATCTTTAAGCCAGGGGAGGTCTAGGGAGCTGTAGGCGGCGCGCAGGCCGGCAAAAATCCAAAAAAGAGCCACGCCTCCGAAAATAATAATCGCCAAAACATGCATGGATTGGTGTCGGAAGCGGCCCTCGGGTTATCCTAGCATGACATGCGTGGTGCTCTGGCGATCATAGGTGCGGGCCGTGTCGGTCGCGCCCTTGGAAGGCGTTTACACGAGTTAGGTTGGAAGATCGGGGCGGTGGTCACTCGAAATGAGGCCTCCGCACGCAAAGCCGCGCGGTTTATCGGCGCCGGAAAAGCCTGCGCGGCGCTTTCACACGACGTTCTGGCCTCACGCGTCATCTTGATTAGCACTCCCGATGATGTCATTCCAGATGCCGCGCAGGAACTGGCGCGCCTCGGCGGAGAAGAGCTTCGCGGAAAAATCGTGCTGCACACCAGTGGCGCGCTTAGTGCCGCGGTGCTGCTGGCGCTGCGAAAATGCGGTGCGGCCACCGGTTCCATGCATCCGTTGCAGTCCTTCAGCGGAGTTGCCGTGCCCTCGCTCGAAGGCAAAGTGTTTGCGATTGAAGGCGATCCGCCCGCGGTGCGCTGTGCGCGCCAGATTGTTCGCGCCCTCGGCGGTTTGCCGGTTCAGATCGCCGGCAGCAGTAAGCCGCTGTATCACGCCGCCGCTGCTTTTGCCGCCGGCCATGTTCTCGCCATCGAGGAAGCTTCCGTGCAGCTGCTCATGCTGGCGGGTATGAAGCGCG
>JBBRPU010000017.1:0-22679 GCA_038227545.1 Candidatus Acidiferrales bacterium | reverse complement strand
TGAGTACAAGGACAAGAACAGATGTCACGTATCGGGCGTAAACCAATTCCGCTGCCCTCCGGCGTAAAAATCGCCATGCAGGGTGGCCACATGGATGTGCAGGGCCCCAAGGGCAAGCTTTCGCTGGCGATCCCGCGAGGCATTTCCTTTGAGCAAAAAGATGGCGTGCTCACCGCGCTGCGCGAAACGGAAGATCATCGCGCGCTGCACGGGTTGGCGCGGGCTCTGGTAGCCAACGCCGTTCATGGCGTGACCCAGGGCTTCAAGAAGGATCTGGACATCGTCGGGGTCGGTTACCGCGCGGAACTCAAAGGCAAGATGGTGGCGTTCGCGCTGGGAAAGTCGCACCCTATCGAGTTCCACATCCCGGAAGGCATTCAGGTCGCGGTGGAAAAGCAGACGCACATCGTCATCAGCGGCGCAGACAAGGGGCAGGTCGGACAGGTGGCTGCGGACATGCGTTCGTTGCGTCCACCAGATCCGTACAAGCAGAAGGGCATCCGCATTACCGGAGAGCGCTTGAAGAAGAAGGCTGGTAAAGCGGGAGCCAAGGCTGGCGGCGCTTAGAAATTTTGAATTTGTCCAGGCGCCTTGCGCCAAGGAGAAGAACCAGTGGCATCGGCTAGAGTTCGCAAATTATCACGAGACTTGCATCGTAAGCGCGTTCACGATCGCGTGCGCACCAAAGTTTCCGGCACCACAGAGCGTCCGCGCTTGTGCGTGTATCGTTCGCTGGACCATATTTACGCGCAGGTCATTGACGATCACACCGGCAAGACGCTGGTTTCCGCCAGCTCCGTTGACGGCGAAACGAAGAAGAATTTGAAGGGCGGCGGCAACATCGCCGCGGCCAAAGTGATCGGCAAAGCAGTGGCCGAACGCGCCAAAGCCGCTGGCGTGCAAAAAGTAGTGTTTGACCGGGGCGGATACAAGTATCACGGCCGGGTGAAGGCGCTCGCAGACGCGGCGCGGGAAGCGGGGTTACAGTTTTAAGCCTATGTCGAAGCAACTATTGCGAGACAGTTTAGCGGTTCGCCGGCTGCTGGAAGTCAATCTTTCGGAATTGAAAGATGATGTCATTGCCATCAACCGCGTTACCAAGGTAGTGAAGGGCGGAAAGAATCTGAGTTTCTCGGCGCTCGTAGTGGTTGGCGACAGCCACGGACACGCCGGATTTGGCATGGGCAAAGCGCGCGAAGTTCCCATGGCCATCAAGAAGGCCATCGAGCAGGCCAAGAAGAACCTGATCAAGTTGAATTTGAAGGGGACCTCTATCCCTCACCAGGTCATTGGCAATTACGGTTCCGCGCAGGTTTTGCTGAAGCCCGCGTCGGAAGGTACCGGAGTCATTGCCGGGGGCCCGGTGCGCAAAGTCATGCAGGTGGCGGGGATTCACAATGTGCTCACCAAGTCGCTGGGCACTTCTAATCCTCATAACGTTGTGAAAGCCACTTTTGCCGCGCTGCTCAGCCTGAAAGATGCTGCGCATGTGGCGGAAACACGTTCCAAAACACTGGATGAGATTCGCGGCAGGTCACCACGCGAGGCGGTTGAGACGGTCTAATGAGCGAAAAAGTAGCAGGCCAAAAAGTTCGACACGGCAAGCCGGTAAAGAAGTCCGGCGGGCATCATTTCGGGAAGCAATTCGTGATCAGCGAGCATCCCGATGCGAAAAAAGGAGGCACCATCAAGGTGAAGTGGGTGGTGAGCGCCATTTCCTGCACCGACGATATGCGCGCCACCATCAAGGGTTTGGGTTTGCGCCGCATGCACCACGTAGTGGAGCGCCAGGATACGGTAGAAATTCGCGGCATGATTCACAAGGTACGTCATCTCGTGGAAGTGGTGGATTAACTATATGCCTCGCAAAAAAACAGGAGCACACAGGCCAGCCGGCGGACCTCGCGGCCGTAAAGCGGGCAGCACCCGCGGCCAGCACAAGCCGGCATCACCGGCGGGCCGCAAGACCTATACGCTGTCGAATTTGCAGCCTCCCGCAGGCTCGCGCAAGAAGAAGGTTCGCGTCGGGCGCGGTATGGGCTCAAAGCTGGGTAAGACCGCGGGCGCGGGCAACAAGGGACAGAAGTCACGCCGCGGTTATTCACGGCGCCGTGGATTTGAGGGCGGCCAGATGCCTTTGCACCGGCGCATGCCCAAGCGCGGATTTCACAATCCGTTTTCGGTTTCGTATTCGGTGGTGAACCTGGAAGAGTTGAACGTCTTCCCGGCGGGCGAAACGGTAACGCCGGAATTGCTGCGGGCGCATGGCTTCATTCGCCGCGCCAAGGACCGCATCAAGGTGCTCGGCGACGGGGAACTTACCGCGAAGATCGCCATTCACGCGCATGCGTTCAGCGCTTCCGCAAAGGAAAAGATTGCGGCAGCGGGAGCCACGTTCGAGGTTTTGGCTACGGCTTAAGCCGCGAAGAGTTTGGTGGTTGAATAAAAGGGAGTAGTACAGAACAGCATGAACCGATTCATCGAAGCCGTGAAAAACATGTTCCGCATCCAGGATTTGCGGAACCGTGTCATGTTCACGCTGGCGCTGCTGGCGGTGTATCGCATTGGCGCGCATATCCCCATCCCGGGTATTAACACCGCGGTGCTGGACCAGCTTTTCAACCAGGCGGCCGGCTCTGTTCTGGGCATCTTCGATCTGTTCAGCGGCGGAAATTTCCGGCGCATGACGATTTTCGCGCTGGGCATCATGCCGTACATCACTTCATCCATCATCTTGCAGTTGATGACGGTGGTGTTTCCGTACCTCGAGCGCCTGTCTAAAGAAGGCGAGCTGGGGCGGCGCAAGATTACGCAGTACACGCGCTACCTGACCATTGTGTTGAGTATCGTGCAGGGTGCTTCCATCGCCGGCACGTTACAGTCGCAGGCGAGCGGTGGCCAGTCCCTGGTCTACCATCCGGGCTTCGGTTTCACCGTCATGACGGTGCTGGCATTGACCACCGGCTCGGCGTTCATCATGTGGCTCGGTGAACAGATTACCGAGCGCGGCATCGGCAACGGTATGTCGCTGATTATTTTCGTCGGCATCGTGGTTGGCTTGCCGCGCGCCATCATCAACTTGTATGAGCTGGCCAAAGCCGGCCAGTGGGGGGCGGGCACTCCCGTGGTGCTGATCGCGCTGATCGTGCTTATGATCGCGGTGGTGGCCTTCATTGTGTATGTGGAAGGCGCGCAACGCCGCATTCCGGTGCAGTACGCCAAGCGCGTGGTAGGACGCAAAGTCATGGGCGGGCAGTCAACATACCTGCCGCTGCGCGTAAATTCCGGTGGCGTGATTCCGCCGATTTTCGCGAGCTCGCTGCTGGCGTTTCCCGCGACCATCGCTTTGATTTTCGGCGCCCGATACATCTTTTTGCGTACCATTGCGGATCGGCTGAAGTGGGGCGAGCCGCTTTACACCTTGATCTACATCACGCTGATCCTGGTGTTCGCATTCTTCTATGTGGGCATCGTATTTAACCCTACGGAGCTTGCCGACAACATGCGCAAGAACGGCGGGTTCATTCCTGGGATTCGCCCGGGCCGCACCACCTCCGAGCATGTCAGCCGCATTTTGAAGCGCCTGACGTTTATCGGCGCGATTTACCTGGCGTTGGTTTGCTTGCTGCCGGAATGGATGATTGCCGGCATTCACCTTGACCATCTTGGCTGGGGCATCGGGGGCTGGTTTGACCGCCACTTCCCGGTGTGGTTCCTCAAAGGTCTGGGCGTGCAGTTTTATTTCGGCGGCACTTCGCTTTTGATCGTGGTCGGCGTGGCCATGGACACCGTGCAACAGCTGGAAGCGCAATTGGTCATGCGTAACTACGAAGGCTTCGCTCGAAAGGGCCGGTTGCGTGGCCGGCGGTAATGGAGAAGAGCGGCTCGATGCCGGATTCCCGGCCCCTCGGTCGCCTGCATCGCGCGGTCGTCTTTCTAGGGCCGCCGGGCGCGGGCAAAGGCACGCAGGCGCAGGAGCTGGCCAGGCAGTATGGTGTGCCGCATCTCTCGACCGGCGACATGCTGCGCGAGAACGTCGCGCTGGGCAACGCGCTGGGAGAGCAAGCCAAGCCGCTGATGGCGCGCGGGGAGCTGGTGCCCGACTCCATCATCTTGAAAATGGTGGCGGCGCGCATCGAGAGGCCGGATTGTTCGTTCGGGTTTGTGTTCGACGGGTTTCCGCGGACCGTGGCGCAAGCGCAGTGGCTCGGGGAATTGCTTCGGCAGCACGGATTTAAGCAACCGGTGGTGGTGCACTTCGTAATTGATCCCGCTCTGCTGATGCGCAGGATCACCGGGCGCCGCATGTGCAAAAAGGGTGGCGAGATTTACAATATTTACGATCGCTCCCCTAAGGTGGAAGGCATTTGCGACGCGGATGGCGGGGAGTTGGTGCAGCGCCCCGACGACCGCGAAGAAATTGTCGGACCGCGGCTCACCGCGTACGCGCAGATGACTGCACCGCTGGCCGCGTACTACCGGCGGCTGGGACGACTGGAAGATGTGGATGCGGCCCAGACCGTGGAGCAGGTTTCGAAGCGCGTGATGGAGATCGTACGTCAAGCGCAGTAGTGGAAACGGCAGATTCCGGAAACGAGATGGCCATTCATTTACGCAGCGCGGAAGAACTGGAAAAGATGCATCGCGCGGGGCTTATCGTCCACGAAGTGCTGGAAGCCTTGCGCGCCGCGGTAAAGCCGGGCGTGACGACCATGGACCTGGAAAAGCTGGCCGAGCAGAAACTTGCCGGCAAGCCTGGCAAGCCTGCTTTTAAAGGGTATCGCGGGTATCCGTGTTCGCTATGTACTTCGGTGAATGGGGAAATTGTTCATGGGATTCCGTCGCCGAAGCGAAAGTTGCAGGAAGGCGACATCGTCTCCATTGACTTTGGGATGGAGGTTGACGGCTACTACGCGGATTCAGCGGTAACTGTGCCGGTGGGAGAAATCAGTCCGGCGCTGCAGAAATTGTTGGATGTGACCCGTGAATCGCTGGACCGCGCCATTGAAAAAATGCGCGCCGGCAACCGGCTCGGCGATGTGGGGCATGCGGTGCAGAGTTGGGTGGAGCAGAACGGTTACTCGGTGGTCCGCGAATTTGTGGGCCACGGCATCGGCACCAAGATGCACGATGAACCTAATCTTCCGAATTACGGCGATGCCGGTCGCGGCGCGCGTTTGCAGGAAGGCATGGTCATCGCCGTGGAACCGATGGTGAACGCGGGCGGCCCGGAAGTGCGCATGCGCGGCGAATGGGTGGCGGAAACAGCGGATGGCAGCCCGTCGGCGCACTTCGAGCACACTGTGGCGATCACCGCCAACGGCCCGTGGATTCTGACGCGGCCCAAGGAAATGACCGGCCCCTCGTGGTGAGTGGCAGGTTGGGAAGATGTAACTCCCAAGCATCTAACTGGTAGCACCAGATTTAGCGGCAAAAGATACAGGAGACTATGGCAAAACCGGTTCAGGACGACAAAAAGAAAGGCGACTCCGGCAATACCAAGGAAGACGCCATTGAAGTAATGGCCACGGTGAAAGAGCCGCTGCCCAACGCGATGTTTCGCGTGGAGTTGGAGAACAAGCACCAGGTTCTGGCGCACGTTTCCGGAAAAATGCGCAAGAACTTCATCAGGATTCTTGCGGGAGACAAAGTGGCCGTGGAGCTTTCGCCTTACGATCTTACGCGCGGCCGCATCGTGTACCGCTACAAGTAAGCGCACAGAAGGATAGGGAAAATGAAAGTACGAGCATCGGTTAAGAAAATTTGTGACAAGTGCAAGGTGATTCACCGGCGTGGAGTGGTGCGCGTGATTTGCCAGAATCCGAAACACAAGCAGCGCCAGGGCTAAGGGATTAAGGAGAACGTATGGCACGTATTGCAGGTATTGATCTAGCGCCGCAAAAACGCCTGTGGGTGGGCCTGACGGCCATCTACGGCATCGGGCACGAGCGCGCCAAGAAGCTGGCCGCGCTGGCCGGCGTGGATCACGACAAAAAGATTCGGGATCTCACTGAAGAAGAGACCAACCGCCTGCGCCAGGAAATTGAAAAAGAAGGCCGCGTGGAAGGCGATCTTCGCAAAGAGATCCAGATGAACATCCGCCGGCTGATTGAAATCCAGGCGTACCGCGGCGTGCGTCACCGGCGCAATTTGCCGGTACGCGGCCAGCGCACGCACACCAATGCTCGCACCCGTAAGGGTCCGCGACGCGGCGCGGTGGCGGCGAAAAAGAAAGTTACCGGCAAAAAGGGCTAAGCCCGAGCAATCGGTTTCAGAAATTCAAGGTCAAAAGAAACGGAGTAACACGTGGCAGAAAAGCAGCAGAAAAACGCAACGCCGGACGTCACACCTGGTGGAAAACCGGCGGCGGCAACCAAGCGCAAGAAGGAATTCAAGAAAAAGCGCGAGCGCCGCATTATTCCGCACGGCGTCGTGCATGTGGCGGCTTCGTTCAACAACACGCAGATCACCATCGCCGATCAGGATGGCCGGGTGGTGTGCTGGTCCTCGGCGGGCGCCATCGGCTTCAAGGGCTCGCGTAAGGGCACGCCGTACGCCGCGCAGCAGGCTTCCTTGGCTGCCGCAGGTGTGGCGCGTGACCAGTACGGAATGAAGAGCGTCGAAGTGCGGGTGCAGGGCCCCGGGTCCGGCCGCGAGTCCGCGGTACGCGCGCTGGCCGCCGCGGGTTTGCACATCGTGCTGATTCGCGATATTACCCCGATTCCGCACAACGGCTGCCGTCCGCCAAAACGCCGCCGCGTTTGAGATTTGAGTTCAATCAATTCTGGCCAGCCAAGAATGCCTGGCCTGCAAAGATGTTTTTGCGAAGGGAGATAGAAGTTGGCAAGACATAGAGAAGCAGTCTGCCGCCTGTGCCGCCGGGAAGGGCAGAAACTATTTTTGAAAGGCCTGCGTTGCTTCACGGAGAAGTGCGCCATCGAAAAGCGCAACTTCGTTCCGGGGCAGCACGGCCAGTCACGGCGCCCGAAAGTCGCGGGTTACGGCTTACAGTTGCGCGAAAAGCAGAAGATGAAGCGCACTTACGGTCTGTTGGAACGCCAGTTCCGTTTGTACTTTGAGCGGGCTGAGCGCGCCAAGGGTCCCACGGGTGAGAACCTCATCATCATGCTGGAGCGCCGCCTGGACAGCGTGCTGTGGCGCGCCGGGCTGGCGTCCTCACGCGCGCAAGCGCGCCAGTTGGTCCTGCATGGTCACGTCCGCATTTCCGGTAAGAAGGTCAACATTCCTTCTTACCTGGTAAACGTGGGCGAAGAGATCGCCATCAAGGAACGCATGCACGAAAACGCTATGATTCTGGAAGCGCGCAATGTGGCGCAATCGCAGAGCACGGTGCCCTGGCTGGAACAGGACCGCGAAGGCTTCAAGGCCAAAGTGGTGGCTTTGCCCAAGCGTGAAGACGTGCAGACGCCGCCGTTCACGGAACAGCTGATCGTCGAGCTTTATTCGAAGTAATTCTGGAAGAGCCCTCTGTCGCTCCAAATTTGGGGCGACAGGCGCCTTCGGTGACGTTTTGTTACCTACAGTCATCCAATAGCAACAGGCAGTATTGGGGCCTTCGCCAGCCCCGGAAGGAAGGAACACGATGTGGAAGGGCTTTCAAAAACCAAAGCGTCTGGCCTCTGAACTCGAGTCGCTCACCGAAAAGTACGGGCGGTTCTCCGCGCAGCCGTTTGAGCGCGGTTGGGGCACCACCGTAGGAAACGCGCTACGTCGCGCGCTGTTGAGCTCCATCGAAGGCGCGGCCATCACCGCCGTCAAGATTGAGGGCGTGCTGCACGAGTTTTCCTCGATCGCCGGCGTGGTCGAAGATGCCACGGACATTATCCTCAACTTGAAGCAGGTGCCCATTAAGCTGAACACCGACCTGCCCAAGACCATTTACCTGAATTTCGAGCATCCCGGTCCGGTAACTTCGGCGCAGATCGAAGAAGACGCGGATTTCGCGGTCCTCGACAAGAGCGTATACATCGCCACTGTCAGCGAAGGTGGCCGCTTGCAGATTGAAATGCGCGTGAAGAACGGCCGCGGGTACGTGGCGGCTGACCGCAACTACGACGAGGACCTGCCCATCGGCTACATTCCGGTGGACAGCGTGCACTCCCCGGTTCGCAAGGTGAACTACTCCGTCGAAGCCGCTCGCCTCGGACAGATGACCGATTACGAAAAGCTGATGATTGAAGTGTGGACCAACGGCGCGATTACCCCGCAGGACTCCATCGGCCTGGCCGCCAAGCTGGTGAAAGACCACATGAGCATCTTTATTAATTTCGAAGAGCCGGTGGACAGCATTGAGCCCATGCCGGACACCTCGCACGATCCGCGCCTGGAGCATCTGGACCGCTCCGTCGAGGAGTTGGAGCTTTCCGTGCGCTCCTACAATTGCCTGAAGAACGCTAATATCCAGACCATTCGCGAGCTCGTACAGAAGAGCGAGAACGAAATGCTGAAGACCAAAAACTTCGGCCGCAAATCGCTGAACGAGATCAAAGATATACTGGTGAAGATGGGCCTCGCGCTGGGCATGAAGTTCGATGAGCACGGTCGTATTATCTGGCCGCCGCTGCCGAGCCAGACCACGCTCGCTCCTTCGGAGGAAAATCTCGGCCTGTAATTGCGGCGCGAGACCCGGTAAATCATGCGACATCTCAAGTCAGGATCGAAGCTCGGACGCAACCCGTCGCATCGGCGCGCCACTTTGCGCGCGCTGGTGACCAATCTTTTCGAACACGGACGGATCACCACCACGTTGACACGCGCGAAAGCGGCGCGTCCCGTGGCGGAAAAAATCATCACTCTTGGGAAGCGCGACACACTGCAATCGCGCCGGCAGGCAGCCTCGTACCTCATGCTGCCCGCGATAACGCAAAAGTTGTTCAGCGAAATCGCTCCCAAGTTTTCCGACCGGGCGGGAGGCTACACCCGCATCATCCATGCCGGACATCGCGTCGGCGACAACGCCAAGGTCGCCATACTGGAACTGGTGGGCTATGAGTTCAAAGCCAAGGAAAAGAAAGACCGGCCGAAAAAAGAAGAAGCCGTAGACGAAAAAGACTAGCTGGTTTCTAAACGTCGCAATTAACAGCCCGCTTCGATTCCTCGAAGCGGGTTTTTCATTTTCAGGCGCGCTGTCGGGGCTGGCGTGCTTTTTGCCGGAACCAAATCCAGAGAGCCATCACCGCGAAGGTGGCGCCAATCGAATCCAAGAGGGAATCGTACGGCGAGGCCGTGCGGCTGGCCACGAAGGCCTGATGTATTTCGTCCAGGGTCGAATAGCCGGCGGCGATGAACAATGCGGTGAGCGCCCAGGACCAGCGCCAACCGCGGCGCCCGGCGCGAATGCCGCGATAGAGCAGCAGGCAAAACACAAAATACTCGGTGAAGTGCGCGCTCTTACGCACAAAATGGTGGATGACGGAGAAGTTGTGTTCTGAAAGATGTGGCATCAGCCAAAACAATATTGGCCGCAGGATCCTGCTGGTGTGCGCCGCCGAAAAGGCATCCGTGGACAGCGAAAAAATCACTACTGCCCAGCACAGCGCCGGCAGCCAGGCCAGCAAACGGCGTAGCGCGGTAGGCGCGTGAACCCGGCCTTCCATTTCGGACAATTGTGGTGGGGGGCGCGGATTGCGCCAGGGTTGTGAATCAGCCACGAAAATTGCCACGAGCGTTCATGGGACGAGGTTAACGAGGTCCAGCGTTTATTCCATACGGTAGTTCGGCGCTTCACGCGTAATGATTACGTCGTGGACGTGGCTTTCGCGCAAACCGGCGCTGGTAATGCGAATGAATTTGCTCTTAGCGGTCAATTCCTCAAGCGTCCCTGCTCCCGCGTAACCCATACCGCTCTTTAATCCGCCGACGAGTTGATCCGTAAGGGCCGCGAGCGAGCCTTTATAAGGTACGCGGCCTTCCACGCCTTCCGGCACGGACTTGCCGCGCTCGACGCTTTCCTGCCCATAGCGGTCCGCAGAGCCGTCTTCCATCGCCGCCGTCGAACCCATGCCGCGATAGGATTTAAACGTTCGCCCTTGATACAGAATCGTTTCGCCCGGAGCTTCTTCCGTCCCGGCAAATAATCCGCCGATCATCACACACGACGCGCCGGCGGCAATCGCTTTGCTGATGTCGCCGGAAAACTTGATGCCGCCGTCGGCGATGACCGGCACGCCCGTGCCGTGCGCGGCACGCGCCGCTTCCATAATCGCGGTGATTTGCGGCACGCCTGCGCCGGTGACCACGCGCGTGGTGCAAATCGAGCCCGGACCAATGCCAACCTTCAGTCCGTCAATACCCAGCGAAATTAAATCTTTTGCACCGTCAAACGTGGCCACGTTTCCCGCGATCAATTGCATTTCCGGCAGGCGATTGCGGATGGCCTTGATCGCGTCCATCACGCGCGCGGAGTGTCCGTGCGCGGTGTCTATGGCCAGCACATCAGCTTTGGCTCGCGACATCTCCACGGCGCGCTCCAGGAAGTCACCGGTGGCTCCCACGGCCGCACCCACTCGCAAGCGGCCTTGTTCGTCCTTGGCGGCGCGCGGGTACGCCAGTTTTTTCTGGATGTCTTTTACCGTGATCAACCCTTTAAGGTTGTAGTCCTTATCCACGACAAGAAGTTTTTCGATGCGATGCTTTTGCAGTATGCGCTCGGCTTCGTCCAGCGTCGTGCCTACAGGAACAGTGACCAGATTTTCTTTGGTCATCACCGCGCTGACCAACTGGGTGTGATCTTTTTCAAAGCGCAGATCGCGGTTGGTAAGAATTCCAGCGAGCTTCGATCCGCGCGTCACCGGCAATCCGGAGATGCGGTACTTGGTCATGATTTCCAGCGCCTGGCGCAGGGTGATATCCGGAGAAATCGTTACCGGATCCACGATCATGCCGCTTTCAGAACGCTTCACGCGATCCACTTCTTCGCTTTCGCGCTCGATGGTCATGTTGCGGTGCACCACGCCGATGCCGCCCTGGCGGGCGATGGCGATGGCCAGGCGCGATTCGGTAACCGTATCCATGGCGGCGGATGCCAGCGGAATATTCAGCGCCAGTTTGCGGGTGAAGTTAGTTGCGGTGTCCACTTCCGTAGGCAACACCGAGGATTTTCCGGGCAGCAGTAGCACATCATCAAAAGTAAGACCCTCGGGAATGGGACCATCCTTCATGCACAACCCTCGCAGAAAATAAATTTACGCGTGGCTCGCGCTTGAAAATCGCGAGCTAAAAATAACGCAGCCCAGCAAAGTTGCGCTGGGCGGATGAATTCTTTGGGAGTAAATATGCCTTCACTGTGAATGATCCATTGTAGAAGCCGCGTCAGACCGGGTCAAGTTTGGCGTGGTATTCGGCGAGAAAAACTCGCGCTGCGGGGCTAGAAACGACGAATCAGCGTTCGCCATTTTCCTGACCGCATTCCAGTACGAGCTTGTCTTACCTCGACGGCGTCGAATACAGTGCTCGGGTGCCGGATAATTTTATTCCGCCCTTCCATCCGCATCCCTTACTTCGCGGCGCTCACGCCATGACCATTGCGCCGGTTTTCTGGCGACGAAATTTCAATTTGCCTCCGTCCGATGATCGTTTGTTTCAGGTGGATCCCGAATCCCGACTGCTGGCGCATTGCCACTGGCAGCCGCGCAACCGCCTGCAGGCGCCCGTAATCGCCATCGTTCACGGGCTGGAAGGCTCAAGCGACTCGAATTACGCACGGGGCATTGCGGAAGCGGCTTTCAGTCGCGGGTATAACGCCATCCGCCTCAACCAGCGCAATTGCGGCGGAAGCGAGGCTTTCACTCCGACTCTGTATAACTCCGGCATGAGCGGGGACTATCGCGCCGTGTGCGAAGAGTTGATCCGTGACGGCTATTCGGAGATTTTCTTCGTCGGGTATTCCATGGGCGGCAACCTGGTTCTGAAGATGGGTGGAGAATACAGCGAGCGGGCGCCCGCGCAACTGCGCGGCATTTGTGCCGTTTGCCCGGCACTGGACCTCGCGGCATGCGCCGACGCGTTAGAGCGCTGGGACAATTATTTTTACCAGCGCCATTTCGTGAGCGGCCTGATGGAGCGTTACAAGCGCAAAGCTCAATCCATGCCGGAACGCTATCCGCTGACGGATTTCGGCGCGGTTCATTCCGTGCGCCGCTTCGACGACCTGATTACCGCGCCAAATTTCGGCTACCGCGACGCCCAGGAATACTACGAAGCCGCTTCCGCCAGCCGCGTTCTGAAAGACCTCAAAATTCCTACGTTGTTGGTCACCGCCAAAGATGACCCGTTCGTGCCTTTTTCTTCCATTCTGCAGGCCGGAGCCGCTGACCATCCCGCGATCCAGTTGGTGGCTCCTTACCACGGCGGCCATTGCGCCTTTGTTTCGAACCAGCCGGGGATCGAGAGATTCTGGGCAGAACAGCGCGTCGTGGAGTTTTGCGAATATGTCAGGCTGGCCGGGCGGCGCACAGAAAATACTCAGAGGACTCGGCTCTAACGATTCTGTCCGGTTAGTACCAGTTTACAACGCGAGTCCGACTTGATTTATGTAAACGCGAATTGTCTCGAAGAACTTGTATAAGTAGCGACCGGTATCGCATCAAGGCTTATTTCTTTACAAATAGAACATCTGAATTATTTGCTGATTCCGTCGCAAAGCGCTTAAACAACTGAACTTATCCATTCATAATGCGATTAGAAAGAATTTAGCAGTGCCGCCGCCAAATTGGACGGCCATCTGCATTGTTACTCCCTCAGAGCAGCTTTAACCAAACGTGCAAGAGAAGAATCGGTTTGCGCGAAACCCGCTGATCGTCGCGACACGCGCCGAAATCTTTTCTAATCACTCGGAGGAAATGGGGATGGTGAGCTACAAGTTGCAAAATTCTATGTCGTCCAATCTTAAAATGGTTCTGCTGATGTTGGTCCTCGGCGTAGCGGCAATAACATTCGGTCTCGCAGATTCCGCTTATGCGCAGGGCACCACCGGATCATTGCGTGGTCAGGTCATGGATTCTTCACAAGCCGCGGTTCCGCTGGCGGAAGTGACCGTGACGAATCAGCAGACTGGCGTCGCCGTCAATGTGACCACTACTTCCGCGGGCACCTACAGCCTCCCCAGCATCATTCCGGGAATGTACTCTGTAGCGGTACAGGCGAAAGGATTCAAGTCCACAACGTTGAAGGACGTTTCCGTGTTAGCCAACCAGGAGAATATCGCTGACGTGAATCTGGAAATTGGCTCGGTTGCGGAGAGCGTGGAAGTTGTCGCCGGCGCCGTGGAGATACAAACGACCACATCCACGCTGAACAATACGTATGATTCAAAGGACGTAATCGGATTACCTCAGGCTCCAGGCGTGCTCAATGGGAGTCCTCTCAACCTGGCGTTGCTTGCTCCCAACGTGATCGCGCAGCCGGGCGGCACCACTGGGGTGGGCGGATCCGTTGGCGGCACTCGCCCTCGCGACAACAATTTTACGATTGACGGCGTGGACGACAACAACTTGGGCGTAACCGGACCCAACTCCACAGTGATTCCTGACTCCGTGGCGGAATTCACGCTCATCACCAACCAGTTCAGCGCAGAGTATGGGCATTCTGCTGGTGGCCAGTTTTCCATCATCACCAAGACGGGCACCAACAACTGGCACGGCTCCGGCGAATGGTACAACCAGAACCGCAATTACAATTCGTTGGATAACCTCACCAAATTCGGCATCGCCAGCGGCACGATTTCCGGCCAACCTCCATTTGACAACAACCGTCTGGGAGGCACTATTGGTGGCCCGATCGTCAAGAATAAGCTTTTTATTTTCGGCGCGTACGAATTCACCGATCTGCATGGCCAAGGCAACGCTACCGCCTTCACTGGTCCGACAGCGGCTGGACTCGCCATCCTTCAGGCCAATGCCGCGAACAGCACCGTTCTGGGTTTACTGAACAACTTCCCCATTGCAGCCGCTGCTGACGTTCCGGCGGCGAAATGGGCGGTGGTCAACGGCACTCCCATCCCGACCGGCAACATAACAATTTTCAGCCCAAATTTTCAGCACGAGCATGACTCCTCAGTCAGCGCCGATTACACTCGCGGCAAGCATCAGTTCGGCGCCCGCTTCCTATTGAATCAGGCCAATTTCATTTTCACCGTCAATTCGACGCAAGCGTTATTCAATCAGACTGAGCCGCTGCACAATCGCAAGATTGCGCTTTCGGATGTCTGGAGCATCAATAGTCACCTCACGAACGATTTGCGGGTGCAATATTCATACTTCTTTCAAGGTTTCATTAACCCGTGCAGCGCATGCCCCACGGATATCACCATAAACGATCTTCTCGGCGGAGTGACTGTCGGGCCGGGAGACAATGCCACGCAAAAACAAAACAGTTACCAGCTGACCGACACCGTTGCCTGGACTCACGGAAAGCACAGTTTCAAATTTGGCGGTCAATACAATCACTTTATCTATCCGCAGTTCTTCCTGTCACGAAGCAACGGCGATAATCAATACAATACCGCCAACGCCTTTATCAACGACCTCTTGCCAGACAACAAAGGCAGAACTTTGCGCGGTGCTGGCACAGGCAGCTTCCTTGGGACCCAGAGCGCCTTTTACGGGTTCGTTCAGGACGACTTCAAGATCACTCCCCGGCTGACTCTCAACTTGGGCGCGCGCTACGAATATTGGACGAATCCTGTGGGAGCGAGTTCGCAAGCTCTCAATGCTGTGTCCAACGCACCGGGAGTCATTACCTTCGGCGATCCAAAGACGGATAAAAACAACTTCGCTCCCCGCGTCGGCTTTGCTTATGATCCGACGGGCAGCGGAAAAACGGCTATTCGAGGTGGTTTCGGCATCGCTTACGACGTGAAATTCCAGAACTTTGCTTCCATCACGTTGCCGCCGCAATTGCAGAGCGAATTGAATCCGGTTTCGGCATGCACTTTAACGCCTCAGCCCTCGTGGTGCACCACGCCCGGAAACGCGGGCTTTCTAGCGGGAGGCGGTTTGCCCTCGGCATACATCGCACCTGCAACCCAGATCGCGGCAAGAAATCTGACCACTTCCTATATCGACGATACCGTTATGCCCAAGATTCTTACCTGGTCGCTGGGCGTGCAGCGGGAGATTTATCACAATGCCAGCATTGAAGTACGCTACCTCGGCACTCGTGGCCTGGAGCTGCCGGTGCAATATCGCCGCAATCACATTAGTGCGTTCGACTCCGGCATCGCTCCCTTGCCCACGTTCTTCCAAGCCTCGGACGTGCCCGCGACTTGGGATGCAAATACGCCAAACGATGTGGCCTTCAACGGGTTCAACTCCAATATTTACGCCCCGCTCGGCTTCAAGGGAAATGTCACTTCCGACCCGCCACTTGGCGCCAGTATCTATCATGCCGGATCGGTCAACTTCATCCAAAAGTCGCATTTCGGCTTGACGCTCAACGCCAATTACACCTACGCCCACACCATTGATAACGGCACGAATGAGTTTTTCACCAGCCTCTTAAACCCGCGGCGCTCTCAGGACACCAACCGTCTCGGTGAGGACCGCGCCAACTCCGACCTGGATGTCCGTCACAAGTTCGCCATGTCCGTTTTCTACCAGGTTCCCAACGTGAAATCGGACAACCGCTTCGTGAAGGCCATGGTAAACGGATTTCAAATCGGATCCACATATCTGGCTCAGAGTGGTCAGCCGATCACCCTGCAGAGTGGCGGCATTGACTCGAACGGTAACGGAGACTCTGCAGGGGACCGGGCCTCGATCAATCCCTTTGCTCGTGCACGCACTGGTACCGATGTGTACGCCGTGTGCGCTCTACCCGGCGGCACGACGACTTTTTCCAACGGAGGGCCGGGAGCCTTTACGACTCCGACAGGCGTTGCTGCTGGCGGTGGTTGCTTTGATCCCGCTGACCCGTCCGGCAACACGACGTTCCCTGCGATCGGATACACGCCGGTGGATTACGCCTCCAAATACCTGATCACCGGCCCGGGAGCCCGAGCCAACGTCGGCCGCAACAGCATCAACAGCCCAGGCTTCGGCGTGTTGAGTCTGGCCGTAGCCAAGAACTTCCACTTCACCGAATCCATGTCTTTGCAGGTGAAAGCTGACGTCTACAACGTGCTAAACCATGCCAACTATGCGCTTAGTAACGGAAACGTATTCAGCGCCGCCGGCGTGGTCGCGGCCACAACCACACCCGGTTATGCGATACCAACCGACCCCAACTTCCTGAATGCGTTTCAGCTCTTCAGCGGCGGCATCCGCTCCATGACCCTGTCGCTGAAGTTCATCTTTTAACGTATCATCAACTCAACGTTTCAAAAGGGGAGGCGCGCAAGCGCCTCCTCTTTTTTTTGGTAAGCGCCTGACGGCGGAGTTTGCACCTTAAGAGGCGGAGCCAGGAGCCAAATTCGCCTCAAACTGCATTAGCCCGTTTGTCTGGTCAAGCGATTTCCGCTAATAGCTGACATGGGAGTTCGGCGGTGCTCACGTGCGCGCGATTGGGGCCGGCCCATTCCGGCATTTAGACTCGATCCTGGTGACGTTGCTTCCTGTCGCGGTTGGGTGCAAGCGTTCCTATTCGCCAGGTCTCCTCGGCCGGAACCGATCTCAAGGTAATATGGTTTTTGGTATCGCATCCTAAATCTAATGTAAATTATGTATTAGGCGGATCGTTTTATATTCGTAAGTTATAGGTTATAAACGGTTTTCACCATCAGATATGACTCGCCAAATGGAATGCAGCTTGCTATGTAACTGGTGGGGAGCCAAGCGCTGAATTCTACATTGTGGTTCTGTTACGCGCTTATCGGCTGAAAGTAAATTCTACATTGAACAGAAAGTAAGGAGCTTAATGAGCACAAGAAATAGATTCTTTTTCAGCTTGCTCACTGGCGTGATGGCGATCCTTTTGGGATTGTCCGCAAGTGTGACCAAAGCGCAGAGCAACGACGGGTCCCTGCGCGGTGAAGTAACGGACAATCAGAGCGCAACGGTTGCCGATGCTAAAGTAGTTGCCACTAACCTGGCGTCGCAAGTTACCTACGACACCACCACAACTTCCGCCGGTGTATATTTCTTTTCGAATCTGCCGGTGGGGAACTATTCCATTGCGGTTGAGAAAGACGGTTTTCAGAAATACGTTCGTACCTCTGTGCAGGTTTTCTCGAACCAGGTAACCGAGGCTGGAATTCAGCTGGTAATTGGCAGCTCGTCCACGACGATCGAAGTGATGGCCGGAGCGGACTTGGTGCAGACCAGCACTTCGCAGATCAGCAACGACTTCAATTCCAAGCAGGTTACTGAACTTCCGAACACTTCGCTGGATGGTTCGCCACTGAGCCTCGCGTTGCTGGCTCCTGGCACTACTGGCCAGGGCGCAGGTGTTCTGGGTGAGGGTGGGTCTGTCGGTGGCGCGCGCCCCCGCATGAACAGTTTCAGCATTGACGGCGTGGATGATAATCGTCTGGACGTGACAGGCCACAGCCAGCCGGTAATTCAGGACTCCATCGCCGAATTCAACCTGATCACCAACCAGTTCGCGGCTGAGTACGGCCACTCCGCCGGGGGTCAATTCAATATTATTACGAAGTCGGGCGGAAACTCTTTCCACGGCAGCGTATTTGGCTATAACCAGAACCGTAACTACAACTCGCGCGATAATTTAGATAAGGTCGCGGGTTTGGACAAGCCGAGTCGCTTCGATTACAACCGTGTCGGCGGCGAAGTGGGCGGACCAATCATCCACAACAAACTGTTCATCTACGGTTCGTACCAGCGACAGTGGGAAGGGTTAGCAACCGCGGCCGTTGCGCAATCAGCGCCCACGGCGGATGGACTCACTCAGCTCAAAGCGTTGGCTGCAGACTCCGCTGTTGTGGATATCCTGAACGCATTCCCGACGGCGACTTCTCAGTCCAGCACGGAGACAGTCTTCGCTCCTGGATGCCCGGTAGCGGGTTGCGATATTCCTTTTGGAACAATCTCGCCACGCGCTCCAAACTTTGTTAATCAGCATGATTTCATCGTCAATGGGGACTACAACCAAGGGAAACACTCCATCGCCTTCCACGTACTTTACGATAAGAACCGCCAGCCGAACGTCAACGCAAGCACGCCAGTGGCGCAGTTTTCGGGAGATACAGCTACCGACGTACGTAAGTATCTCGCCAAGGACACGTGGACGATCAACGATCGGTTAGTGAACGACTTCCGAGCTAGTTTGTCGCGTTTCGTCTTGAACTTCACCGTGCCTCCTGCATTCGCCAACTTCCCGAACGCCGAAGTTGATGCCGACGGTTTGAACATTGGGCCGCAGGGCTGCTCACCGCAGGGCAATATCATCAATACGTATCAGGTCTTGGACAATGTTAGCTACGTTCGAGGACGGCATACGTTTAAAGCCGGCGTCGAATGGCGCCACTGGATAGCTCCGGGGGGATTCTTGCCTCGCGCACGCGGAGAGTGGGATTACGCTGACATCAACCAGTTGGTGAACGACTATGTTCCGAACGGCTCGAACGGTGCTCTTCGCGGCGCAGGTTCAGGCTCTTTCGCTGGCAACCAGAACGGCATCTACGGCTTTTTCCAGGACGACTGGAAGGTAACCGCTCGCTTGACCCTGAATCTTGGTCTTCGTTACGAGTGGAACGGGGTACCGCGGGATGACGGATTGCAAGCATTAAACTCCATTTCCAATCTGGACGGTGTCCCTTCCCAAACCTCGAGTTCTGGCTCCGGATTCATTTTCAGGAAGCCGAACAGCGACAAGAATAACTTTGGACCTCGTTTTGGCTTTGCCTACGACCCATTTGGGAACGCCAAGTGGGCCATTCGCGGCGGCTTCGGCATTTCCTACGATGTTACCCCTCAAAACTTCCCGTCAATCAGTTTGCCTCCTCAGCTGCAAACTGAACAAAATCCCGTATTAACTTGCAACCTGGCCGGGGCCCCGGCATGGTGCGCTAACTTTGATCCGAAAGAGTACGCCAAGGGTCATAACACTGGCCAAGGTTTTTTGGGTGGTGGCGGATTGCTCCAGGTCAACGTGCCGTGCGCCACACAACTGGATTGCCGGTCATCAACAGGCTCAACTATTTTGAACATAGTTGAGCCTAAAATCCTGACTTGGAGTTTGGGCGTGCAGCACCAGATCGGTGCCAACTCAAGTATCGAGGTTCGTTATCTCGGCACGCGTGGTTTGGAACTTCCAATCCAAGGAAGGCTCAACACTCAGACGGGATTTGACGCAGGTCTTGGTGCTTTGCCGACATACCTCAGCACTGCAGATATTCCAGCAACCGTAACGGGCGGGACACGTCTGTCGGACTGGGACACGTTTGAAGGCAACGCTAACGATTGCCCGACAACCGGACCTTCTCCATTCATTCACGGGGCAGACGGTTTCTGCGGCGTAGTCACCGGCTTCCCGCCTAAGGCGACCAGCATCTATCACGGTGCATCTGTCGACTTCAATCATCGTGTAGGTCACGGGCTAACACTTCGCGCCAACTACACCTTCTCAAAGAACATTGACACCGCCACTAACGAATTGTTCAGCACTCGCATCGACCCCCGCCGCGCCCAGGACTGGCAACACCCCAACCAGGACCGCGGTATTTCATCGCTCGATGTTCCTCACAAACTGGCACTGTCTTGGGTATATGAAGTGCCAAAAATGAGCGGCGACCATCACTTCCTGAACGCCGTAGTGAGTGGCTGGCAGTATTCCGGTACTTACCTGGCGTTCAGCGGGCAGCCTGTCACGATCATCAACGGTAGTGACGCGAATGGGAACTTCGACGCGGCAGGAGACCGCCCAGTAGTCAATCCTGCCGGCGTTGGTAACACCGCTTCGGACGTTGGGCTGGTCTGCTCCGGTGTCGGTGGCGTCACTAATAACACGGGCACAAATCCTTTTTGCTCATTTGACAACCCACTTCTCGATGACTCCACTGTTATAGGCTATTACGCGCTCGACCCGACCGCCAAGTACGTCAAGGCCGGTCTAGGGACCGTGTCCACGCTCGGACGAAATACCTTCCGCTCACCCGGCGTAAATGTCTGGGACATGGGCATTTCTAAGTACATTCATTTCACCGAGCGCTACTCACTACAGTTGGGAGTGCAGGCTCTGGACATCTTCAACCACCGCAACTTCTCGCTGGCTCAGCCGAGCGTATTCGAACCCTTGGTGAACAACGCGCTCAGCACCAGCTATAACAACATCAACGCGTTCTTCGCCTCCGGCAATACGCAGTTCCTGAACTCTCATCAGTTCAGCGGCGGATCACGCAACATGCAATTTGTCGTGAAGTTCATTTTCTAGACTTCGCCGCAAATTCAGTTTCATAAAGAGGGGCCTCTCACAGGAGGCCCCTCTTTATTTTTGGTTTGGACTTGCTGTTGATTCGATTGCGTTACGGAATGGCACGGGTAGCTGTGCCGTGAGAAAATGTTATTCGCGCATGTCTGAACAAATCGATCGCCGAAATTTTCTCGCTGCTGGCTCTGGCGCGCTTGGCACCGTGACCCTGCACCGTCAGTCGGCAGTGGCACAACTGCTCGGTGTACTGGGCGGCTCCGCGCGAAGCATTTCGCAGGCCGCACCCTCCGCAGTGCCGCCGAATGAAGACGAGCGCATGATTGTGTACTCGCGCAAGTTCCTCACCTTGGAAATGCCTATGGCTGCGCTAACGTCGTGGATCACTCCTAGCGAGAATTTTTTTGTGCGCAATAATGCGATTATGCCGCCGTCCATTGACGTTGGGAACTGGGAGCTGCGTATCATCGGAGAAGTCCGACAACCCCTGACCATAAATTTTCGGGATCTCTCCGCGCTAACTAAAAAAAGCGTGACCAACACCATCGAATGCGCCGGCAATGGCCGCGCATTTTATGATCCGCGCGTCGGTGGAGTTCCCTGGCGCAAAGGCGCGGTGGGGAACGCGACGTTCGACGGGCCGAGTCTCCGCCATATCCTGAGGCTGGCTGGCCTAAAGCCGTCCGCCCGTCATGTGGCATTCAGTGGCTTCGACACCGCGCCGGAAGGCGCCGAAAGGTTTATTCGCAGCATTCCGCTGGAAAAAGCTCTGGACGAAGACTCTTTAATCGCTACGCATATGAATGGCGCACCGCTTACCATGCCGCATGGATTTCCAGCCCGGGCCCTCATTCCGGGCTGGATTGGTTCCGCCTCCATCAAATGGCTCCAGGAAATTACTGTCCTCGATCACGAGTTCGCGGGAGCCTACATGGACCCCGGCTATCGGCTACCGGCCGAGCAATTGCACCGCGATTCAGTGAATAACTATGCGCACAAAAGATCCACGCTGCCGCTCACCTCGCTGCACCTCAAATCCATCATTGCGCAGCCCGATGAAAACGCCGTGCTAAAGCTCTCGGATGGCCCGCATATTCCAGTTCGCGGCGCCGCTTGGGGCGGCGAGACGCCGGTAGCCGCGGTAGAGATTTCGACCGACGGCGGCAGCACGTGGCAGAAGGCGATTCTCGGCCCCGAGCACGCCCGCTACGCCTGGCGTCTTTGGCAATATGAGTGGGCGCCGCCCGCGCCCGGTAGTTATCAACTGGTGTCCAGAGCGAGCGATATTCACGGCCATCGTCAACCCATCAAGCCGGCATGGAACTCCGGCGGTTATCTCTGGAATGGGATGGACCGTATCGGAGTTCAGGTGCAGGCGTGAGAATGGCGATTTCCATCGTAACCGACTCACGTAGCGCACTCATGTTCGCGCTGTTCTCTCTGTTGTCTGTGATAGCTGATCCTCTGAATGCTCAGGAAGTGTCCCACGGCGGTCATGCACACATCGGTTGGCTACCTGCAGAGATACTGGAGCGACCTGTGTCGCAGGAAAAAGGCATTGGCAAGATTCATGAAACGGTTTCAACCAAATCTGCGCAGGCGCAGATTTTCTACGACCAGGGACTCGCCTACTTGCAGTCGTATGTGTGGATCGAAGCCGCCCGTTCCTTCCATCAGGCCTTGCGCAGCGACTCGCAACTGGCGATGGCATACGTGGGGTTGAGCTACGCCTACTCTCCGATGGATTTCGCGGCAGCTAGCGATGCCTTGGCCATAGCGCAATCGATGTCGGAGCACATGAGCGCGCGGGAACGCCAACGAGTGCATATCCGCGAACTGCAGTTGCAAGCGATGGCGAATTCCGGGAGTAGCGAACCCTTCGCGGCTTTTAAACAATCGCTGGACGAGGCCCTCGCGGAATTTCCCGGCGACGAGCAATTTCTCCTGCTGCGAGGTAACGCTGAAGAAGCGAATCCTTTTGGCGATGGCCAGGGCTGCGTTCCAAGCGCGATCCCTTTTTATGAAAAAGTTCTAGCCTCGTCGCCTGAGAATTTTGCCGCCAACCATTTTCTTACTCACTGCTACGAAAATTCCGGCCGTCCTCAAGACGCTCTGAAATTTGCGCGCTTGTATGTGCGCCTCGCTCCGGTAATTCCCCACGCACACCATATGTATGGGCACGTCCTCCGCCGCGCCGGTGGAATGCTGGACGCCATAGCGCAATTCAAAGCCGCCGATGTCTTGGAGCTTACGTACTTTAAGAAAAATAATTTTCCGCCTACGGTGGATTGGCACCATCCCCACAATCTGGGATTGCTGGCATCGTCTTACCAATTCCT
>JBBRPU010000016.1:0-22838 GCA_038227545.1 Candidatus Acidiferrales bacterium | reverse complement strand
CTGGGCGCGTTGACCGCTGAAGAGTTCTCCCGTATTCTGATGGCATACGAGCCGGTGTGGGCTATCGGTACGGGCCGCACGGCTACCCCTGAAATTGCGGCTGCATCGCACCGTTACCTGCGCCAGTGCGTCGCGCAGAGATTTTCGCCGCAGCACGCCGCCGCGCTGCGCATTCTTTATGGTGGCAGCGTCAAGCCCAACAATATACAAGGGTTGATGGCGCAGGAAGAGTTGGATGGCGCGCTCGTTGGGGGAGCTAGTTTGGATGCTAAGTCCTTCGCCGCTATCGTCAGTGGAGCCAAGGCGCAATAGTTTGTAGCAGCTTACGGGTTTGGGTAAGATCAAATTTGTAACGCTCAGGTTTGCATCGGCGCAACTCGGTGGTTTTAGACTTTTAGCAGGATATTAATCGCGCCGCAAAATTATCGCCGCGCCGCAAGGAAAATCGCATGCCTGGTTGGATGAAGTGGACTGTAGCTCTCCTGGTAGGACTGGGAATTATTATGTTCGGCTTTAAGTATGCCGGCTGGCTGCTCAGCGGATTTTTTGTCATCAACTGCATGGTGCTGATCATCGTGGTGCTGCTGCAGAGCGGCAAAGCCGCGGATCTCGCCGGCGCCTTCGGGGGCGCGGGCAGCCAGACCGCCTTCGGTCCCCGAGGCGCCGCCAACGTTTTGTCCAAGGCCACCACCTGGTGCGCGGTAATGTTCATGCTCTGCGCCATGGCGTTGGTGCTGCGCACCGACCGCGGCGTCATACAAGGCGGCTCCGTCCTGCAAAAAGTTTCGCAGCCGGCCAAGCCCGCGCCGGCCCCGAAAGCGCCAGTGACAACGCCGATAACAACGCCCGCGACAACGCCCAGCGCGCCACCCGCCACTGGAGGCCAATCTCCAATCTCGCAACCGCCACCGCAAACGCCTCCAGCTAAGCAGTCGGTGCCAACTCCAGCACCCAAAAAGCCCTAACTCGGGAAGCAGGATTTCCGGGGCTGTGGAGAGTGCGGGATTGCGAAGAAAGAAACCTCCGGCTTAGCATTAGGCAAGCATTCTTCATTCAGAACTCTCGCGGTTATTTTTTTGTTCAGCGCGGATGACGTCCATAAGACTCGATTTCCCCGCCCATATCTCTTGTAGTTTGCGCCAAATTTGCATAGAGGTTGGGCCGAAGAATTTCTCGTAAACCTTTTTGCCTCCCGGCCGCCACGACGAACAATTTTGTAAGCCCTCGAAGAAACCAATCTGGATCAGGGTTTTTGCGTCTTCATCCCCGTCCGCGTGAAGCTGCTCCATAAACTCAAAAACCCTGCGGGTCTCTTCGACATGGCCCTTTTCGTATAAGTCCTCGACCACGAACATCACAAATTCCGCGATGTCATTGTACGAACCGGCGGGATTGCCTTTCCATTGCTCGATGTGTTTTTCCCAGCGCACGGAAAATGCTGGGAACGCTTTCACAAGCGCGCAAATTACAGGGCTTGTGGATGGCTCTCCGCGGCTACGCAAAATGGATACAGCCTCGTGCTTGTCTATCGGTTGCAACCCCATATCAGTGAAAATTCTGGCGGGAAGAACACCGAGGTCCCTGGCGGTCGGCTGCGTCAGACCTGCGAGCTGTTGCAAAGCCGTGCCGTCGATTCCTTGCTGTAGCGCCGAAATTGCTATCTTTACGAATTCCTCTGGCTCAATGCCTCCGAGAACCCATTTCGCCTGCAATAATTTCGGGTCAAGGTCGTTGGGGGAACCGCTCATGAGTTCATACTAGCCCACAATGGTGACTTCCCTTACGGATGGCATTATGAGTGGGACGGCTTAGGCATCGAGCGTACGTCACGAAGGTCGCTGAATCGCACCCAATACGCATAAAGCGGTGGTTCACGCATTTCGGTAAGTACGTCGCACACAAATCCCTCTTCGTCTGCAGAGTGCACGAACAGGTTTTGGGCGATCCCATCGGTATCAATAACCGAGACGGCGTTGTTGATGTTGGCGCGAACAGTTCGCTCTATTTCTTCGGAATGCGCGATTCTTCTCCGGCCACATTGCCGTGCTGCCGTCGTTGCTCGGGCACGCTTATCGGGAGCGATATATCTAAGCCTGTAACTGCCGTCCCTCAATTGATAACAACTTAACGGCTAATTTCCAAGATCTGTTGTTAACTAAGCTGGCCCTAGCCCAGTAAATTTTCAGTCTCATCCTATATTATGGATGCGTCCGACCAGCGCAGTCCTTGCGTTGATACACCGCGGACCTGGAAACGTCGTGGGTCTCGAATGGTAATGCCAAGTTTGAAGACTGGCCGTGGCGCCGCTCGCCGCCGATTCTGGTTGGCGATGGCGGGGTTTGCGATGGCGTTGGCGCTGCTGCCCTTTTCCTTCGACGTCGAGCGGCGCCTGGAGACGGGTGTGCACATCAAGGGCGGCGAATCCGAAAAGGTGGACATGGAACTGGCGCATCGTTTCGAGTCTCCTTACAGCCACCGCTTGGTGCTGGTGATCAGCGGAATTTCTGATCCCGATTCTGCCAAGGGCGCGGACGCCTTGAGTTTCTTAACCACTTCGTTGCGCAGTGTGCCGGGTGTAGCTGCTGCCGCCTCGAGTCTGGATTGGCCGGATCCGCTATTCACTGGGGAAAATGGCGGGGCGCTGATCATCGTGGGGTTGGACCCGAAAAATGAAGACTTCGAGAAGCTGGTCCCTAACCTCAGAGCTAAAGCGGACTGGATGGAAGGGCAGCTCAGGTCGCAATACCCGGACATCAGGCTGGAGATTACCGGTGAAGCGCCGCTGAACTTCGATCTGCGCAAGGTGAGTTCGGATGACGTCAAGCACGCCGAAGAACGCGCCATGCCGGTCACTCTGGTGCTGCTGCTGATCGCTTTCGGCAGCTTGGTGGCCGCGCTATTGCCGCTGGGAGTCGGGCTACTCTCCATTTCGATGGCGCTGGGTGCGGCTGCGCTGCTTGCGAATCGTCTGCACTTGTCCATTCTCGTGCAGAATCTGGTGACGATGCTCGGCCTGGGATTGGGCATAGATTATGCATTGCTGATGGTGAGCCGGTTTCGCGAAGCGTTGGCCGAGGGATATGCGCCCGGTCACGCTGCCGATATTGCCGCCGGGCAAGCTGGAAAGACGCTGATCATCTCGGCCACCACAGTGGCCATCGGATTTTCAGCGCTGCTGACGGTGCCCATCAGCGAGCTGAGCTCCATCGGCATAGCCGGGCTGCTGGTTACGGTTCTGAGTGTCATGCTGTGTACCTCGATTCTGCCGTGGGTACTTGGCCTGCTGGGCCATCGCATAGACAGCGCCAAACTGCGTCTTTCCGGCAAACGAATCAAGACGCCGGGCAGCCTGACCGGTGCGAGCAAGTGGTGGATTCGGTGGGGCAAGATCACCACCGGGCGTCCATGGGCCGCTCTGGTTATCGCCGGGATTCCGCTGCTAATCCTGGCATCGCAAGCGCGAAAAATTTCTCTCGGGGTTCCCGATCACGACTCGTTTCCGGCCGCCGCCGAGTCTGTGCATGCATTGCACACGCTGCAAAACATGGGGCGGTCGGGAATTGTTCAGTCTCTGCGAGTGGTCGTGGAGTTGCCGGCGCAATCCCCGCCGCTCTCTCCGACTGGTTGGCTGGCCATCAGCCGCTTGACGAAGCACTTTCAGAGCGATCCTCGCGCGGCAGAGGTGTTGTCTCTTCCCGCGCTCACGGGGATGTCTGACACCGCGGATGCGGTCGGCGAGGTGGCCGAATCCGCCGCAATCCGCAAAAGTTTTCTTCGCAACGATGGTCAGGCTACCTTGATTGAGTTGCTGCCTACCTCCGCCCTTTCGCCCAACGAACAGACACGATGGGTGCGAGACGTGCGTGCCTCCGATGTCGCGGCGATCGCAGGCGTGCCCGGCACGTTGCTGCGCGTCGGCGGCGTTCCGGCGCTCGAAGCGGATTATGACGCGGTAGTGAGAGAACGGTTGCCGAAGGTGGTCCTTGGCGTGATATTCGGAAGCTTGCTGGCGCTGCTGCTCGGCCTACGATCTTTATTTGCGGCGGTCAAAGCTGTGCTGCTCAATCTGGTTTCCGTGGGCGCTTCCTTCGGCGCATTAGTGGTCGTTTTTCAGGAGGGCCACGGTAGCAAGCTGTTTGGGCTCCACGGAGCGACCGGCAGTGTGTACCCGATCGTTCCGATTCTCGCGTTTGCGATCGTATTTGGATTGAGCATGGACTACGAAGTCTTCCTGGTCGCGCGAGTCCTCGAAGAACGGCGCCGCGGATTGTCCGAGAGGTCCGCAGTGATCGAGGGTGTGGCCCGGACGGCGGGGCTCATCACCAGTGCCGCTTCCATTATGATTGCCGTCTTCACGGCATTCACGCTGGGAGGGTTTCTGGTCGTGCAAATGCTGGGCTTCACCCTTGCGGTGGCGGTATTGATTGACGCTACCGTGGTGCGGATGATTGTAGGGCCGGCACTGTTGCAACTTGCCGGCGACTGGAACTGGTGGCCTTACGGCTTATCCGGGGCGGCGATGACGTCTAAAAAGGAGATCGTCCATGACAAAACGGAAATGCTCCAGTGACTGCGGCGGCCTGGCAGCCGGTTGATCTAGCAACGCAATCTATTTGGCTTTCTCTTCTGGAGCGCTGGACTCGCCGATCACGAAGTCCTTGCGTGCAAGATTTGCTTTTCCGGTGCCGCGTTCGATTACCATTATCGAGGACCCGGGTTTGCCTTGCTGTTTTGCCTCGACTTGCGCCGCGGACCAATCGCCGCCGACCTCGCGCAGGCCGTAGTAAATGAATTCCTTCTGTTGTCCCGTTCCGCGCAGCGTCTTTACCACATGCACGGGGAACATAATCTTGCGGTCAATCCACGAGGTTACCGACGCCGAGTAATTGCGATCCTGCTCGCCGGAGGTGCTCTTCAGCACGAAGCAATCCCGGATGCCGTATTTCTCCGACGCTAGGAGCTCCTGATGCTTCCAGAAGAACTGGCTCTCGACCATATCTTCATACGAGAAGTCGGTGCCCACGAGTGCGTCGTTCCAACGTTCGAAGGGCATCACGCTGGCGGCTTTTTCGCCAGGTAGCCGCGCCTCGATGGTCACGTGCCCGGTTTCGGTCATGTGCAGGAGGAGGCTGGTCTTCTCTGAGCCAGGCCCGGTGATTTCGCAGAGAACACGGAGACCATCGGGAAACCAGTGCGCCTTGGCGGCAAACTTGTAGTTGGTGCGCTTGCCGCTGCCTTCCACGCGAGTCAATCGGCCGGTCACGCGGTAATCCAATTTTTCAATGCGCTTTCGCGAGCCGGTGAGCACCGTCTCCAGATCAGGATTCGCCGCGAAGGCCCGCGATGGATGGGCCAGCGACAGCAGGAGCATCAGCAAAGCGATGAACGACTGAGTCGTTCTCAACGCGTGAGCCGGTCTCAATGCGTGGTGCACTCTGCGGGCTTCTGGGTGGCGGACATGGATGCGGCTGCGAGTGGATGTTGAGATGCGGCGCAGGAAGATCATATCTAATATATACAGCCAAAGTCTGAATCGCGCCATTGAGGGCGGCGAGTGGTGACTTTCGCATCAACGGTAGCCCGGTGTTTCTGAAACAGTTCGTCGAACCTGGCGCGCATTTGACAGCACTCTCGTGGCGCTCTAGGATTATCTTGCTGCGGTCGTGGCGGAACTGGCAGACGCACTAGCTTGAGGTGCTAGCGCCGCAAGGCGTGGAGGTTCGAGTCCTCTCGACCGCACCATTTTTTCGAATCCGCAAAGTGATCCTTCCATCCGATGCCCGCCACTAAAGTTCTCGAAGAGATTGAGCTGATTATTGAAGATCGTGGCGGTCGCGGTGGCAGTAAGCCTCCCGCCGGCGATCACCATGGCGGAGATGATGGCGGAGGCAGGGAGGGCCGGCCATTCCGGCACGCTTCTCCGGCGCGGTATTACACCGGCATCACGGTCGCGATTATTTCCGTTTTGATGTTTTTCATGGCGCTGGTGAGCGCTTATGTAGTTCGCAAGGGCGCGAGCAGTGACTGGGTCTCGTTCCGGTTTCCCGCGCTGGTGTGGTTCAACACCGTGGTTTTACTTTTGAGCAGCCTGACGCTGGAGGTTGCGCGCCGGCATCTGGCCGACTCCGATTCATCCGCGTTTCGCCGCTGGTGGACGATTACCACCGCGCTGGGTTTGGTTTTCCTCGTGGGCCAACTGGTGGTTTGGCGCGAACTGTTTGCGCAAGGCGTGTTCGTGTCCTCCAATCCGGCGAGCAGCTTTTTTTACGTTTTTACCGGCGCGCACGCGGTTCACGTTGTAGGTGCTGTCGCCGCGCTGCTATTTGTTGCTTTCCGTAATTTTGATCGCTCTAAAGTTTCTCGCTCCACCGCCGTGGGCATCACCTCGTACTTCTGGCATTTCCTCGACGGCTTGTGGTTATTTCTGGCCGCGCTGCTTTACTTTGGCCGCTGATGTTTTATTTTCCCACGCGCTAAACCTCCGATAATGTTTTCGAATCGCACTAATTGGAATCTGGAGCACAGCGAATTGAGTCAGGCGCTGGCTGCCTATCGCCTCTCCGGCAAGGCGCTCATTGATTTGACCGAGTCCAATCCCACAAATTGCGGCTTCCATTACGATTCGCAGCGAATACTTTCCGCGCTGAATGATCCGGCGAGCCTGTCTTACGAACCCATCGCCCAGGGCGTGCCGCAAGCACGCGCAGCCGTCGCCGAATATTATTCGGCGCTTGGAAGTCGCGTCAGCGTGGATGATATTTTTCTGACTACCGGCACCAGCGAAGGTTATTCTTTCCTGCTCCGCGCGCTTTGTAATCCTGGCGACGAAATTCTCATCCCGCAGCCCGGTTACCCGCTGCTCAATTTTCTCGCGGAGCTCCACGATGTGACGCTGGTGCGTTATCCGTTGGTCTACGACTACGGCTGGCAAATTGATTTTCATTCGCTCCGGCAGGCGATCACGCCGCGAACCCGCGCGATCGCGGTCGTGCATCCCAACAATCCCACCGGCCACTTTTGCAAGCCCCACGAAATAACGCAGCTGGGTAAGCTTTGTGCCGAGCATCAAATCGCGCTGATTGCCGATGAAGTGTTTCTGGATTTCGGTTTGCGTGAAGCCGCGAAGCCTCAGAGCTTCGCCGCGAGCAACGAAGCCCTCGCGTTCACCATGAGCGGCCTATCCAAGATTTCCGGCCTGCCGCAAATGAAAGTGGCATGGCTCGTGGTGAACGGCCCGTCGCAACTGAAGCAGCAAGCAATCGGCCGGCTGGAAATGATTGCCGACACCTACCTCTCGATGAACACGCCAATGCAACTGGCGCTGGGCACGCTGCTAGGACAACGCCACGGCTTTCAGAAACAATGTCTCGCGCGCACACAAAGCAATCTCACGCGCCTGGACGAACTGCTCGCAACACAAACGTGGTGCGTCAGACTGAAAGTGGAAGGTGGCTGGTACGCGGTGCTGAAAATGCCCGCAACGAACAGCGACGATGAATTGGCTCTGGAATTGTTAAACAAGCGCGGAGTCTACCTGCACCCCGGCCACTTCTACGATTTTCCCGGAGACGGTTACCTGATCGTAAGTTTGATCGCGCGACAAGCCGCATTCGAAACCGGCATCACGGCTTTGCTGGGACTGCTTGGCGACAAATCCAAGAACCTTAGCCCAGCCCCTTCAGATGCGTGAGCCGGAACGGCGAGCCCAGGTTCTCTCGTAGCTCCACCCAATGCTCTTCGGGAATGGCCATAAACACTTCCACCACTTTCGGATCGAACTGCGTCCCGGAACACCGCAGAATTTCTCCCCGCGCGTGGGCCATGGAAAGCGCTTTGCGATATGGGCGATCGCTGATCATGGCGTCCAGCGAATCGGCAATCGTGAATATGCGCGCTCCCAGCGGAATCTGTTCGCCCTTAAGGCTTCGCGGGTAACCAGTGCCGTCAAAAAATTCCTGGTGCGCCAGCACAATTTCCGCGGCATCGCGCAGAAACGGAATGCGAATCAGCATGTTGTAGCCGATGTCGCAGTGCGTGCGCATGATCTTTTTCTCTTCGGCATCCAACGGTCCGGGTTTGCGGAGGATGCTATCTGGGATGGCAATTTTCCCGATGTCGTGCAGGAAAGCCGCGCGCGCCAGCACCGCCAAATATGTTTCGGGGACGCCCATGGCCTTCGCGATGGAAATACAAAACGCCGTTACCCGTTGGCAATGCCCTTCGGTCTCGGCATCTTTCAAGTCCAGCGCGCTACCCAGCGCCTCGAGTGTGTCGTCGTAAGATTGTTCGAGCTGCGCAAATGCTCCGGTGAGCTGCGCGGTGCGTTCTTCCACCAGTTGCTCAAGGTTGCGCTGATAGCTGCGATTTTCAGTGATGAGCCTGCGATGTTCCAAAGCGCGGCCTACGCCCAGGAATAGCTGATCTTTTTCGAAGGGCTTTAAAATGTAGTCGTACGCGCCCCGGCGAATGGATTCGAGCGCGGTGGAAATGTCGTGAATGGCCGTGACCATGATGACCGGAACTTCCGGATCGTATTGGCGCATCCATTCCAGCAACTTGATGCCGTCCATTTCCGGCATGATCATGTCGCTCAGAACCAGATCCGGCGTGGACCTCTTCACCTGCTCTTGCGCGGCGCGCCCATTCGGAACGCTGGTGCAGTGATAGCCTTTGGACTCCAGCATTGTAGACACCACTTCACGAATGGCTTCTTCGTCATCCACTACCAGGATATTTTCCATCTCCACGTCGTTTGGCTCCCTATAGTCATTATATGGGACAGCACAGCCCGATTTGCGGAGCCTTGCCTAGTCTGAAAATAGCGTGTTAGCGTCGCTAAAGCTTCTCTCTTACAGCTTCTGCTGTTTACTCATAAGTCTTCAATGCACCGGCGCGCGACGCGCAGCCGCTGGAAGGAACGCACGTGCTGCAAAACCAGGACCTGCTGGGCCTCGCCTTCTTCGAAGCGACCGCGTCCATTGTGTTGCTGGTGCTGTTCCTTCTTTTCCGCAAAGACCATCATTCGGATTATTTCCGGCCGTGGCTCGCGGGCTGGCTGGTCTTCACATTCACCGCTATCTGTAGTGCCCTGGCGGCGATTACGCCTGTTCCCGCTTTCGCGCTGCTTTCCATCATTGGCCACGTCGCGGCTTCGCTGCTGTTTCTCGTTGCGGTGCAACAATATATAAAGGGTACGGAGCGGCTGCACTGGCCGGTCTCTTCCTTTCTGGCGGTGCTGGTCCTGGCGGTGTACTACGTCGAAACCAGAGTTCCCGGCAACTTCGATTCGCCGCATTGGCTAACAGCATTAACCGAGAGCGCCATTTTGCTGGTGGCCGGCTGGATGCTGTGGCGCTCGCGCAAGAAGCAACAAGGTTATGGCGCGGAATTATTGGCGGGCGTTCTTTTCGCCAGCGGTCTTCACGGGCTGGACCGGCCTTTGTGGACGGAATCTCCCATTTTTCTTTTGCGCCTGGCGTTTGACGACCTGCTCGGCGTAGCCCTTGGTGTGGCCATGGTCGTTGTGGTTCTGGAGAGCAGCCGCTCGCGCACCGATGTGTTGAACGACAAGATGCGGCGCCTGACTCTTCTCACCGCTGCAAGTACGCAGAGCCTTTCCGTGCAGGAAGTCCTTTACAGTGTGTTGCTGCAGGTGGTCGAAAGTTTGAACGCCACGCATGGCATCGTGCGCCTCATCGAAGGGGAAGGAGCATCTGCACAACTGGCGGTGCGGGCGGCGGTTGGATTTGGCGAGCCGTTCCTGGCACAGCATCCGTCCCTGCCCCTCACGGAATCTTGGGCGGCGAAATTATTCCAGGAAGGCGCAGGCGACTTTCTATGTTTGTATCCGGAGACCAGTCTCGAGGCTTGGCCGCGCATAGCTGAACCGGGCGTCACCGAAATGGTCACCATAGTGCTGCGCGGCAAGGCCGGCCCACTGGGAATCATCGGTGTCGGTTGCAACCGCGCGGAGCACTTTCAGCCTGACGAAATCGCTTACCTGGTAAACATCAGCAATTTGTTGGGCCTCACGTTACAAAATGTTCGCCTGTTCGAACAACTGGCCACGGTGCAAAAGCAGTGGGCGTACACTTTTGACTCCATCGGGGATCCGATTTTTGTGCACGACAGCCAGGGTCGCATCCTGCGCGCGAACCAGCGTCTCAGTCAGCTGCTCGGCAAGGATTCCACAGGCCTGGTCGGCCGCGGCGTCCATCATCTGCTCCCGCAGAACGGTGTCGCGTACAAGATTTGTCCGTATTGCGAAGGCATAGCCGGCGAGGGCGACGACCCCGACCCCTGGCTGCGTGGATATTTTCTGGCCTCCAATTCCTCTTTTTCCGATGCGGTTGGAAATCCGCTGGGAATCGTGCACGTGCTGAAAGACATTACCGACCGCAAGCGCGCCGAAGAAAAATATCGCACGCTGGTTTCGAACGTCCAGGAAGGCGTATTTATCTCCACTCCCCAGGGACGTTTTCTGGACTTCAACGATGCGCTGCTGCGCATGACCGGCTACGAAACCCGGGACGAGTTGCTGGCCGTAGACATTCCCAATTCCATTTACGCCCACGGACCCGACCGGGAAAGATTGAAAAGGTTATTGCAGGAACACGGCACGGTGGCCGACTTCGAGTTCGAAATAAGACGCAAAGACGGCGAGCTTCGCACCGTTTTGGAATCTTCCATCGCCATCCGGGATACTGCAGGCAATGTCACCGCGTATCAGGGCTTCGTGCTCGATATCAGCGAACGCAAAAGAGCGGAGCACGAAATTCGCCGCAGGAATCGCGAGCTACTGGTCCTGAATTCCATTGGGCAGACCCTCACCGAATCCATGGACCTTTCCGATTCGCTGCGCCGCACGCTGACGCAGCTCACCGAGTTATTTGGTTTGGATGCTACCTCGCTGTATCTTTTCGACGATACCGGAACCACGCTGCGCCGCGTCGCCGCGGTGGGCCAGCGCTCGGACTACGCCCGGCACCTCCCGCCCATAGTCCTGCAGTCGGAGTTGCGGGAGCATATCAAGGCTGTGCACGCAACATTTTTGCCGGTTCATGGACTCGCTCTTCCGCCAATTTTCCACGACGTGCTCAGAAAAGAAGAAATAGTTTCGGCCTACATCGTGGTGCTGTGGTCCAAAGGCCGTCCCCTGGGGGGCTTGGTGGTGGGCAGCCGCACGGCGCGGGAGTTCTCTCCCGCTGACGTGAATCTGCTCATCGCCGTGGGCAGCCTGATTTCGAATGCTACGGAACGCGCCTTACTGTATGACGAATCTCGCCAGGCATACGAAAATTTGCGGCGCACCCAGGAACAGCTTTTGAATAGTGAAAAAATGGCCGCGGTCGGCCAATTGATTTCCGGGGTGGCGCACGAACTCAATAATCCGCTTACCGCCATTCTCGGTTACAGCCAGTTGCTCAGCGGCAGTGGGGAGATGGGTCCGCTCGGCATGGAATATACCGAGAAGCTTTACAAGCAGGCGCAACGCACTCATCGCATCGTTCAGAATCTTTTGAGTTTTGCACGACAGCATAAGCCGGAGCGGCTGCCCACGCACATTAACAATATTTTGGAAGATACGCTGGCGCTGCGCGACTACGACCTGCGCATGAGTAACATTCGCATTCACTTGAGTCTGGCGGAGGATTTGCCGGAGGTGTCTGCCGACCCGCATCAACTCCAGCAGGTTTTTCTGAACATGGTCAACAATGCCGTGGATGCCATTCTGGAGAGTTCCAAGGATGGGGACTTGTGGGTCACCACTCACGCCGACCGTACCAAGGTCAGCGTGGAGTTCACCGATAGCGGCCCGGGCGTGCAGGAAGCTTCGCGCGTGTTCGACCCCTTTTACACCACCAAGCCTGTAGGCAAAGGTACCGGGCTGGGCCTCAGCATCTGCTACGGAATCATCACCGAGCATGGCGGAAGCATTCGCGTGCGCAACTTGCCGCACCGCGGCGCGTCTTTCACGATTGAACTGCCTTTAAGTGGGTTGGCCGCGCAGGACAGCGAGCTGTCGCAGACAGAAGGTCAGCTAACGCCGCCGTTTGTGTAAGAGGAAAGTTCGCTCCCCAGCGCCGCGCGCTCACCAAGTTCACTGATGGCCTCTTCCATTCGAACGGTCAAGCCGCTCACCATGTCGCTTAAACTGCCAAGGGCGTTGCTGGGCGCGATGCCCAGCGCCAGGCGCGCATGAATTAATTGGTAGCGATACGCGAAGCCTAGTTGTAATCGAAAACTTTGCAGCTCCTGCGCCAATTGAACCTCTGGCGACATGACCGCCAATGCCCGCCCAAAATCCACCAGCTTGTCGAAATCGCTGCGCAGAGCCTGCAAGTACTTGAGCGCGATCTGCCGCCGCTCCTTTTCAATCCGTTGAGCCAGCGCCGGCGAGCCTCGCACTTTGAGGAATTCGATATCCGAGTTTGCTAGCGCTTGTTGAATGTAGGGCAGGAACGAGATGTGCTGCCAATCGCGCTCCGGGCGTGCGCCTGAGTTTACTTCGGAATTTCTGTGTCGTCTGGCGAACGAAAGCCAGGCGAGCAAAGCCAGCAACAGAAGTCCAATGCCCAAAAAAGCCCAGAGGGAGGGATTCACAGGCGCGGCTCCTCAATTTTGAAGAACCCCATCAGCCGCTTATTCATGGCTTCCAGCTGAAAATTTATTTCGGGCGAGATTCGCTGGTAAATCGCGCAGGGCAGAACCGCCCGCTGGGGTTCTATCGCGGCAATGGCACCCACAGCGCTCTGGTCCACTGCGCCAGCACGACGATGAATGCGAAGAGTAAAACGATGTGCCAGATGGGCCCATATTCCAGATATTGCTGGTACAAAACATTCTGAAGTACCGTGTTCATCAGAATCTTGATGCACGAATAAAAACACAGCGAGGCCAGCAGAGTCCTGTAGACGCCACTCACCGATATTCGATAGTGGTGAATCAAAAGCAGGGCGGCGATGGCGGCAGTCGCAAAAATCAGATGAAAACCGCGGTCGGCGCTTAAGAGCGCCCTGTCTACGTCTCCGCGGGATGCCAGCGTTACCAGGATAGCCATCACCAACGAAGTCAACCCTAGTACGCGCCAAGCCAGCCCCCAGATACCGCGGTAAGAAACTAGCGCCACATGCAGAATTTCCAGCGTAGCAAAAACCCGCGCCAATACCGTCACTGCTTCGGACCACCACCCCGCCACATAAGCGGCGCTCGATTGTGTTCCGAAACGGCGGTAAACAAAGAAAAGCAGGACGGCCTGGCAGATATTTAGGGCGATGTAGGCGGTGGAAAGCGGTAGTCTGCGGAAGTGGCCGCGAACGACCAGCATCCCGCACACCAGGAGTTGCAGCACAAAACTCGTGGCCCACAGGGAATCTACGATCGTCTGCAGATCGACTCGCAAGTGGCGATGCTACCACTTTTATAACTTTAGAGTAAGTACCAAGCCTAATAAACTATCAGGAGGCTGAGCCCAGTTGTGCGGCAGAGTATGAGTTGGCGGCGTGGTTCAAAAACATCGCGGCGAGCGTCGAATTCGCGAGAGGGGGGCCGCTGCGAAATCTGCGGCCCTCACGACACAAACGCCGGAAACTTGTGAGGCGTGGTAGCAGCGATCCTTCCTCGACTAGGAAGCTACCGCGAGGAGTTTGTGTGGCAGCGGTAGCGGTGAGCCTTCTGCGATCAACACCGAGTCGGTGGTCACGAGGAGTTTGTGTGGCAGCGGCAACGGTGAGCCTTCCGCGATCAATACTGAGTCGGTAGTGACGAGGAGTTTGTGTGGCAGGGGCAGCGGCGAGCCTTCCGCGACCTTCGAGCTGTGGGAATGATTGACGAGCGAAATTGCCGGAGCTACTATCAGGCTAGCTAATGCCAGAATTCCCGCCAGATAACGTGTATTGTTTTTCAAGTTGGAGCCTCCTGCTCTCCAACTTGATGACTAACAGCGGGTGGCGAATTTTGTGGTTGAAAAAGTTCTGTCTGCGGAACAGCGCGGCGTGGCGATGAAAAGCCTCACTCAACTCCAACAGAACCGCCGCATCATTCAGGATTTCACGACCACTACGCTTGCTGGAATTGCCGGCCTGTTTTCTCGCCTGACGTACGTAGCTTCTTTGCGTGATTTGTCGAGCGGCCGTTACGAGCACGCCGGTCTGGCGGCGATTTATTCGGATCCCGCCATGCAACAGGCGCTGGAACTCTGCCACGAGCAGATTTTCGAGAAAATTCTTGAAACTTCGCTGTCTTCTCAGGAAGTCGACTTGCGCGCGTGCCTGGACGCCATGCAGGATGGGCGCGAAGCCACAGTGGGACACTGGCTGCGGATGGAGGCGTACCGCGTGCTGCTACCTGAACACGCCCCGGATTATCTCAAAGACCTTTTTTGCTCGAATCTGCGCGCGTTGCTGGAAATATTTCAGATGCAGCAGTCCACGGCTCGGTCAGCCTCGTGACCACTCCGACCACTCGACCGACAATTTCGGCATCGTCCGGCGTTTGCCACCACTCCGGCAGGCACCGCGAAAGTGGATGCGGCTGCATCATGAGGCGCGATCCGTCCTTGCTGAACCACCCGCAACGGTAGCCTTCGCGCACCTCCACAAAATACAGCGGGCGGTCGTATTCCGTGGACCAATCCAAATCCTCTATACGCCGCACCGATACATCCACCATCACGATGCTTCCCGGACGCAACAGCGGAACCATCCGCCGGTCGTTCGACCCGATATATCCGTAACGATGGTTCTCGTTGCCATTCATCAGCAGGGTACCTTCGAAGTTACCCCACTGCTGCACCATTCTCGAAAGATACGCGGTGCGTTGCGGATCGAAGGCGGGATCAAATCGCAGCGGCACCCGCAAGGTAGCGGGCGCCGCCGCCAAGTGCGTGTGCGGAGCCGGGAACATCGCGCCGTCGGTAAAAAATTCGTCCACGGGGACCTCGTACCAGCGGAATACTTCCAACGGATTGAGGTGGTAAATCACCGCCAGGGTATACAGTTTGTGCAGCCCTGGCACGACATTTCGGTTTTCTATGTCCGCCAGGCGGCTGATGTGCAGGATGAATTCCGGACGTCCGCGCTTGGCGGCGATTTCGTAACTGCAACGCTCCACGTCTCGATAGGTCAAGCCCAGGTGCTCGCGTACTTGCCGTAGTCGTAGACCCGGTAGCATTTTCCCCTTTCGACGCCGATTGGGATACGGACAACGCAGCCTACACTATAATTACCAGTTTGTTAAGCATTCGGAACACGCTATCCGGGTTCATTAGGGCAGCGCTTCCGTGCCGCTCGCTCGAATCTGATATTCTGCAGTTCTATGCGCATTCACCTCTCTCTGCGCCATCCGGTCTTGCTATGCGTATTGCTTTTAGCCGCTTGCCACTCCTGGGCGCAAAAGTCTCCGGCCATTGCCCCAACCGATAATTCCAAGACGGTGGCCAACGCCGAATTCGTCACCGCCGCGGACGAAGTTCTCGCGCAGATGAGTCAGATCACCGGATTGAAATTGCGCACGCCCCTCAAAAAAACGCTGCGCTCGCGGGAGGAAATTCGCGCGTATGTCGTCCGCGAAATGGATAGTGATAAGAGTCCGGCGGAGCGCTACGCTTCCGCGCGCAGCGCCGAAGCCTTCGGCTTGCTCCCCAAAGGATTCGATTTTGATTCTTTTATGGTCAATCTACTTACCGAACAAATTGCCGGCTTGTACGATCCCAAAACTCATGAGTTCTACATCGCTGACTGGATTCCCGCGGTGGATCAACGCATGGTGATGGCTCACGAACTTACCCACGCGCTGGAAGATCAGCATTTTCACATCGAGGCGTGGACAAAAGCGGCGCGTCCCAATGACGACGGCGAACTCGCACGGGAAGCGGTCCTCGAAGGCAGCGCCATGGCCGCCATGATTGACTATTTACTTGGCGAAACGGGGCGCTCCCTCAAAGATCTTCCGGATATTGATCCGTCCATGCTCGTTGGCGACATGGGCAGCACACCTTCGCTGAAAAATGCACCGCCATTTCTGAAAGATGCTCTGGTTTTTCCTTATTTCGCCGGACTCACCTTTTCTGCGGATCTGTTGAAAAACGGTGGATGGCCCGGCCTTCCCGGCGTATTCAATAAACCGCCCGTTTCTACACAACAGGTCATGCACCCGGCGTTGTACCACTCCGGGAAGATACCGGCGGAAGTCACTCTTCCGGACGTAGGCGCGTTGCTGGGGACTGATTGGACAAGACTCGAAGACAACGTGATGGGCGAATTTGGCTGGAAGGAAGTGCTCAAACAATTTCTGGACGAAGACCGCGCCAAATCGCTGGCAGCCGCCTGGGATGGGGATCGCTACGCAGCGTTTGAAAATAAACGCACCAAGCGGCTCGTGCTGGTCAGTCGCTTGCGTCTTGCCGGTGTGTCGCAGGCCGCGCGCTTCTTCGGCCAGTATTCCGAAGCGCTGGAGAAAAAATACCAGCAGCGCAGCAATCTTTACCGGCGCCCGAATTTCTTTTCGTTTGATTCGCCGGACGGCGGCGTGTATCTGAGTTGTGTGCGGGCCGACTGCCTCAGCGTGGAAGGCATGGATCGCGCACTTTTCGATACGATAAATAAAGCGCTCGGCTGGCCCGCTGCGCCTGAGCCGCCACTCAATCCCGATCAGCCCGCCAAGCCGACCACCACCGGTGTTCCGCTTAAAGATTTAGTCTTTGCCGGGCAACGCTGATTGCAGCAACCCGCCATTTTGTTTCGCCAGGCGGCCCGCTAGTCTGTTGATGCGTTTCAGCGATGCTGCTTCACGCCTGGTGAATTGTCCGCGAGAAAATAGCGCTGCGCCATGCGCTTGCCGCTGGAGCAGCACGCGCACCTGGTGCGCAAATTCCATCGCTTTCTGATAATCCTTCACCTTTCTCTCGTAATAAATCGCCAGTTGCTCACACGCGTGTATGCCATCCTGAGAATCCACGGCAATTTCGTGCCATAGTTCCGCGGCGAGAGCGTGCTCGCCCTTACGTTTTGCCATCTGCGCGAGGTCGCATTGCGCCCGTCCTTGAAATTCCGCCGGCAGCCCCATATCTACTGCCTGAGCACACGCAATCTCAGCGCGGCCTTTGTCTCCTTTGCGGTGTAAAAATTTAGACAAGCCAAATAGATCCAGGCCGTGCGTTTCTTCGTCCGTGCCACGATCCTCGGACAAAAGCGAATTCATCTTTCCAAACAGTGCCGCAAGCCCGCGAAGATCCATTTGATTGTGGCGCGCCACTCCGGTGAGTGGTTCCGGTGGGCCGCCGCGCAAATAATCGAAATAAAATTGCGGGATGAATCTGGAAGACACATCATCTTCCCGGTGCCATCCCAGCAGCGCCGGATTCAAAACCTCTCGCTCCAGATCCACCAGGCGCACGGTGCCGAGGCGAAACTTCCAAAGCGCACGCGCCGGATGCAGCAAATCCAGATGCGCGGCCAGCTTGGGCACGTCAATCGAACGGGTCATGCGAAAGCGATTTTCGAGCAGCGGCCAGTCGAAGGTCTTGCCGTTGAAAGTCACCAAAACCGGCCGTTCGCTGAGTCGAGCCGCGAGTTCGCACAGAACCGAGTGCTCCTCGGCGAAATCGCGCATGAACAGTTGCTCGACCTGCAGGCCGCCGGCATCCCACCATGCCAACCCAATCAAAAAGGCGTACGTTCCGGTTCCGCCGGCCAGTCCGGTAGTCTCGGTATCTAGGAAAAGCCATTTCTCAGGGTTCTCCAGCGCCGCGCGCGTTCGCCGCGAAATGGTTTCATCGCGATGCTGCGAAAGTAATTTTAAACACGCCGCTTCGGGAGTTACAAATTCCGGGGTGGAATACCAGTTCCGCACGGCGAGATGCTCGCCAAAACGATTGCTCGAAACTCCCGCGCCCAGCAGGCGCGCCAGCGTGTCTTCTTCGCACGGCTCGCGCAGCGTGGGCGGCCGAAGTACCTGGCCGCGAGCCGGTTTTAGCGCCGAAAGTCGCGAAAATCTCTGTTCCGCCGTCGCCATTTATTGCAACCCGCCGTTCGAATCGCGCAGGCGATCCAGAATCGCCAGCGCGGCGTCTTTTGTTCGCGGGGCCAAATCTCCCGCGGGACCCACGCACGAGGGGCATCCCTGCGCGCACTCGCAGGCGGCGATCAGCTCGCGCGTGCGGCTCATTAAAATGTCATGCGCGCGATACAGCGGCTCAGAGAAACCGATCCCGCCCGGATACGCGTCATACAAATATAGATTTGGCTCGAAGAATTCTTTGGCGTTCGGCGCTACGCGATCGCGCAACTGCACCGATTCCGTCATGCCGTCATCGCCGTTCGGGTAGGGAGGCTTCTCGCCGATCGCGGTTCCCAAGTCGCGGCGGTCGCACATCAACAGTAGCGTTGCCACCGACGCCAGCGCGTGCAGTAAACCAAACATCCCGCTTTGCCTCTCGCTGATGGAAAACGGCAGAGACTCCAGCAACTCTCTTTCCAGCGTGATCCAGTAAGACGTGGTGTGCATCTCGTTCTCGGGCAATTCCAGATTTCCCGCCCCGATATTTTCATTGGTAAAGAATTTCAGCTTTTTGAAACCGATCACCTGGGAGCGCACCAGCACGTCGCCATGAGAACGCATCGCCGGAATTTCCAGCCGCGTGTCACTCACGCGTGACTCTTCGGCGCACTCCAGAATGCGCACCTCCGTATAGCGAATCGCGTCCGTGTAGTAGTCCACATCCACACGTTTCACGTAGGCCTTGCGTTCCTTGAAATCCAGATGCTCGACGTGATATTGCTGCCCGCCATGGATGTAAATCGCCTTTTCGTGCACGGTGGTGAGCGCGCTCGAGAAATCCACCTCACCAATTACCGCTGGCGCGCCGGTGATATCAATGATGATGAAGTTATCGCTGGTCACGGAGCGCAAGCTGACGGTGTCCGCCGGATACGCTTCCTGCGTCCAGTGATAATTCTCACCCGCGCGATGCAGATAACCCGCTTCCGCGAGCCGCGCGCAAAGTTCCTGCACGTCCACGGCGCCAAAGCGTTCTTCAGGTCCGATAGGCAGCTCGAACGCCGCGCATTTCAAATGATTGATGAGTATTTCCAGGTTGTCCGGCTGAATAAACGCATGCTCCGGCGTATTCCCAAAAAAATAATCCGGATTGCGCACGATAAATTGGTCCAGCGGAGACGACGAAGCCACCAGAACCGCGCAAGAGCTCCCGCTCCGCCGGCCCGCGCGTCCGGCGCGCTGCCACGTGGCGGCAATCGTTCCCGGGTACCCGGCCATCACCACCGTGTCCAGCGATCCGACATCAATTCCCAGCTCCAGCGCGCTTGTGGATACCACGCCGCGAATCTGCCCATCGCGCAACCCTCGCTCAATATCCCGGCGTTCGTTTGGCAAGTAACCGCCGCGATAGCCTCGAATGTTCGCCGCTCTCCCTGGCGGTTGCGGATTGGCCTGCTGTAAGTACGTCAGCATCAGCTCGGTATGCAAACGGGAATTCGCAAACACCATGGTCTGCAGATCGCGTTTTAAAAATTCCTGGCTCACGCGGCATGCTTCATTGATGTAGCTGCGTCGAATTCCCAACGCGCGATTGACCACCGGCGGATTGTAAAAAACGAAAGTCTTCTCGGCGGCCGGCGCGCCGTTGGCGTTCAGAACTTCCACATCTTTTTCCAGTAGCTTGCTGGCGAGGTCGCCGGGATTTGCGATCGTCGCCGAGCAGCAAATAAATTGCGGATCGCAGCCGTAAAAATTCGCGATGCGCCGAAGCCGGCGCAGCACGTTGCAAAGATGGCTTCCGAAAACGCCGCGATAGGTGTGCAGTTCATCCAGCACGATGTACCGCAAATTCTCAAACAGGCGCGTCCATCGCGTGTGATGAGGCAGAATTCCAGTGTGCAGCATGTCAGGGTTGGTCAGCACGATGTGACCCTTTTCGCGAATCGCCTTCCGCGCATCACTGGGAGTGTCGCCGTCGTAGGTAAACACGCCAAATCTGTTATTCAGTTTTTGATTGAGGTCATGAATTTCCGCCAACTGGTCCTGGGCCAGCGCTTTGGTCGGAAAAAGATAGATGGCGCGCGTGTCCGCATTCTCTAGAATGGCGTTTACCACTGGCAGGTTGTAGCACAACGTTTTTCCGGAAGCCGTCGGCGTGACCACCACAATATTCTTGCCGTCGTGGGCGGCCGCCGCGGCCGCCGCCTGGTGGCTGTACAGCCGCTCGATACCTTTAGCCTGATAGGCTGCTCGTAAATCGGCATGCACCCAGCCAGGAAATTCCGCCCACTCAGCCGGGCGGGCAGGGAAGTGCCGCACCGCCGTCAGCGTTTCGCCATCGCGATCGCGCAGCGCAAATCCGTCCAGCACTTCGCGCACTCGCGTGATAGAAGAGCGTTCGGCCGCAGCGCGAACGGCTAAAGATTCCGGCATAGCAAGGCCTCCCAGATGCCGCATATGTGATTCGCCTTTTGTTCGCCAAAGCTAGCATGGCGCGTCAGGGCGTGCAATACCAAATCGGGGGTTGGGCGGATTGTTCAAGACGGGAGCATCACCGGTCGGCCAAAGTTTATTTGCTTGGGTCGAACAGCGGCCGCTATTGCGGCGGTCATCGGCGCACGGCCGATCTTAAAATTTATTTGCGAGGCGGATGCCAGCGACAGTCAACAATAATCCCGCAGCCACGCTGGCGCCCACATAGGCGGACGCCCGAGCCCACTCGCCGTTCTCCATCATTTTCACCGATTCCCAACCAAAGCTCGAAAAAGTCGTGTAGCCGCCGAAGAATCCCACGGCAATCGCCACGCGCCAATCCGGCGAAATCACCATGCGGTTTAACGTATATTGCCCGATCAGTCCGAGGAAAAAGCAGCCCGTCAGGTTCACCAGCAGCGTAGCGTAAGGAAATGTGCCGCCACTGCGCGTTTGCACCACTCCCTGCAAGCCGTAGCGCGCCAGCGTGCCGGCGGCTCCCAACAACGCAATCAACAAGATTTTCAAGTTCGCTCCTCGTTGCTCAGTAGTGAAAACGATAGCGCACCTGCGCAAAAATCTCGCGCGGGTTCATGTAGTGCGTTCCACCGAACGTCAGGCTGTTGTCTATCAGGAGGCGGCGATTCCCCACGTTCAGACCGCTTATCCCTACAGAAAGCCGCTCGCCAAAATTCTTTCCAACGGTCAAGTCGAACGTCGTGTGGCCAGGAAGATGCCTGGTTTCATCGTCTCCGTTCACAAACCCGGAACCATAATATACGTCTGTGGAAGCGAAACTGTGCCACGGTAACGTTACATTTCCGCCGACGTGCAGAGTGTTGCGCTGATCGTGGTCCAGGAAAAAGTATCCCGCATCCGCCGGAGGCGCAAAATCCGTTAGCCCGCCGCTGATCGCCCCTCTCGCTTGCGCGACCTGGTTCGAATACGTCACGTAAATCTCGCCGCGCTTGGCAATGCGCGGTGAATGCAACGTCAGCTCCCATCCGCGGATAAGCGCGCCGTCAATGGTCAGCGGAAAGAAAATGTCGGAATTCCCCACACCGCTGTGATCGAAGTAATTTCTGGCGCGGGTGCGAAAGGTGTCCGCATCCAGAATCCATCCTTTGTAAGGAATCGCTACCCCAAACTGCGATTCTTCGTCGCGCTCTCCATGCAGCGGCACGAATCCCAGGTTTTGCGAATTGACGAATTGCAACAGTGGCCCGGAAGCCGTGAGTAACGGCGGCGCCTGGTAGAAATGCCCGTAGAACCCACGAAAGACCCAATTGATTTTGGGTATACGCACGGCCGCGCCAAAACGCGGGCTGGTGGCGTTTTCAACGATGTTCCCTGAAAAATGAGTTTGGCGGATTCCGGCATTGAGAGTGAGCCAGGACGTAAAGCGGAATTCATCTTCCGCGAAGACTGACGCCAGCGAGCCGGTGAGGTTTTCTTCGTGTCTGAAATCTTTCCCAAAGGATGGGTCGCTTGGATCGTTGAAAATCACTCCGAAAAGTTCGTCGTTTTGTTGTGCAAAACCATAAAATCCGGCTCGACCATTGTGGCGGCCCTTGATATAGGAAAGCGTGGCTTGCCCACCTTCATAGTGCGAGCCACGCCGGTCTGTGGCCGCGCTTGGAAAATCGTTCGGGTTGCTCTCATAGTTTGCGCTGTTGAAGTGATAGAACGGAGAAACTGTCAGCACCAACCCAGGGTTAAACGTTCGCACCCATGAAAATGCCAAGAACGCGTCCGCTTCGTCGTTGGCCTCCTGCAAGCCGCGGCTTAGCGGATCGTCGGGCGCGTTAGGAATCTGATAGTGGTCACGCCGCAAAGAACTGACGAATCGCAGTTGGTCGTGCGAATCCAGATTGAACATCAACGAAGTAAATCCGCCGTAACCATTCGCGCGATCGTGAATCACCGCCGACGTCGGCGTTTCCAGCCCCATATCCGTACGGTTGCCATTCACGCTGGCGTAGTACGCGAAACGATTGGTGTGCCCGCCAAGATTGATCTGATCGTCGGTCTGATAAAAGTTGCCAAAGCTCGCCACCACTTCCGCATCGTTGTTCCACTGGAATCCGGTTCGGGGCGCGACGTTGAACACGCCGTATGTGCGGTCACCAAAATCCGCCGAATAGCTACCCCGTTGGGCCTCGACCGTATCCACATCCTTTGGATCAATTTGTGGCCCCAGGTTGCTGGCGATATTCGTATTCGGTATTGGCACCCCGTCAATCAGCCAACTGACCTGGTGCCCACCGCGCACGTGCAGTTGATCGTGCGTGACGTACGACCCCGGCACGTAATTCGTGATCATCGCCACGCTATTGGACCGCGTCGCGCCGGGAGCTTCTTTTATTTCT